>NZ_JARBDD010000001.1:0-270032 GCF_036577665.1 Gulosibacter sp. GYB002
CGCGCACGCGCTGCCGCGCACGCGCTGCCGCGCACGCGCTGCCGCGCACGCGCTGCCGCGCGTCCGCGCCGCGCTCACCGCCGCGCTTACCGCCTCGTGTGTGCATTCGCGTCAAATGTGTGTGTTCTGCCACATACATTTGACGCGAACCCACACAAAACGAGCTCGGGGCGTCGTGAAAAGCGCGCTGGTGTGGGCGGGATGCGCGCTGGTGTGGGCGGGATGCGCCGCTCGCGCGCCGGGGTGCGGGCAGCCGGGCCGCGGCTACTGCTGGCGCTCGTCGATGGCGCGTTCGAGCCGGGCCATCTTGTTGTCGAGCTCGTTCTCGTAGCCGGGGCGGATGTCAGCCTTGATGATGAGCGAGATGCGCGAGCCAAATGGCGCCACCGCCTCGGTCGCTGCCTTGATCACCGCAAAAACCTCGTCCCACTCGCCTTCGAGCGTTGTGAACATCGCATCGGTACGGTGGGCAACACCGGATGCACGCACCACCTCGACTGCTGCAGCCACCGCGTCCGATACCGAACCGTCAGCTCGTCCTGTGCCGCTTGGGGCAACCGAAAATGCTGCGAGCATGGGAATCCTCCTGGCTCATTTGGGGATGCAATGCGCTCAGTTTACGTTCCACGGTGTTGCACTGGCCGTAGCCGACAAACAACGCCACACAAGACGAACGGGGTGCCCACACCTTTTGGCACGGGCACCCCGTTCGGATGCAGTTCGTCTGCGTTACACGATGGTGTCGAGTACGCCGTCTCCGTCAGTGTCGACGTGGGTCTCGTCGTATACGCCGTCGCCGTCGGTGTCAACGTACATCTCGTCGACGTATCCGTCGCCATCGACGTCGACACCAGCGGCGTCGACAACTCCGTCACCGTCGAGGTCGAAGTGTGCCGAGTCGGCGACGCCGTCGCCGTCCGAGTCGAACGTGTCTTCCGAGTAGCCCGAGTACGACTCGGTGCCTCCGTCGCCCACCGGTTCGGTGCCGTAGTCATCGGTGGTGCCGTAGTTGTCGGTCGGTTCGGTAGCGTCGGCGCCGTAGTCGCCACCAAATTCGCTGCCAGAGTCGTTGCCGTAGTCGGAACCGGGGCCGGGGATACCCTGGGCGCCATCCTGCTCCGAGGTGCCGTAGTCGTCAGTGGGCTCGGTGGTGCTCTCACCGTTGCTGTCGTAGCCGCTGGTGTCGATCACACCGTCTTCGTTGGTGTCGTAGTACTCGGTGTCAACGCGGCCGTCGCCGTCGGTGTCGACAGTGTAAATATCGGCAACGCCGTTGCCATCGGTGTCGGTGATCAGGGTTTCTGCGACACCGTCGCCATCCATGTCGACCATGGCCGAGTCGTTGATGCCGTCGCCATCGGCGTCGATCGTGGCCTCGTGCGTGGTGGTGCCGTCGTTGTTCACCGGGTCGGTGCCGTAGTTGTCGGTGCTGCCGTAGCCACCGGTGGGGTCGGTCGGTTCAGTAGTGTCAGTCGGTTCAGTAGTGTCAGTCGAACCGGTGTCAGTCGGCTCACCGGTGTCGCTCGGAGCATCGGTGCCGCCGGTTGCATCGGGTTCGGGGGTGGCGTTTGGTGCGGGGACGCCGTAGTTGTCGTTCGGCTCGCTGCCGTACTCGTCTGCGGTGCTGCCGCCTTCGAGGCTCGAGAGGTCAGTGGTGGATGCATCGGCAAAGCCGTCGCCGTCGCTGTCAACCAGTGCGAGATCGGGCTGGCCATCGTTGTCGGTGTCGAGGAGCGTGGTCTCCTGGTGGCCGTCACCGTCGCTGTCGAGGGTAGCGAGGTCAATATGGCCGTCACCGTCGGTGTCAATCACCATGGCGTCGCTGATGCCGTCGCCATTGGTGTCAACTTCGGCGGCTTCCGTGATGCCGTCGCCGTCGAGGTCGACGGGGGTGATGCCTTCGCCAGTGGTGGGGAGGTTCGACTGTTCGTTGGTCATTGTTCTTACCTTTCGCCTTGGTCTTCAGTAGATCGCTTGGTCATAAGTGAGATGCGCGGAGTAGGAATAAAGTTCCTGACTCCGCGCATCCGATCACAAATTTTTTTATTAGTACGCTTCGGTGCCGTCGAACTGGCCGTCACCGTCGGCATCGACCATGGTCGAGTCGAGGGTTCCGTCGCCGTCGGTGTCAACCATCACGGTGTCGTAGCTGCCGTCGCCGTCGGTGTCGATGTAGACGATCTCGGCCACACCGTCGCCATCAAAGTCGGAGCCGAGCGCATCGAGCTCGCCGTCGCCGTCGAGGTCGACATAGGTTGATTCGTTGACGCCGTCGCCGTCGAGATCAAACTGGTTACCCACCGTGGGGCTGCTGAGACCGCTACCGTACTCGGTGGTCTCATCCATGATGCCGTCGCCGTCGGTGTCGCTGAGCTGGGTGTCAAAAACGCCGTCGCCGGTGGTGTCTGACACGCGAGTGTCAAAGCGGCCATCGCCAGTGGTGTCGGCTTCGATCGTGTCGATCCGGCGGTCACCGTCGCTGTCAAAACCGACCACATCGATCACGCCGTCGCCGTCGGTGTCGGCCTCGACGCGGTCCATCACGCCGTCACCATTGGTGTCGAGCACACGCGCATCATTGATGCCGTCGCCGTCGGTGTCGACAGCGATTTCGTCAATGACGCCGTCGTTGTTCTGGTCGATATGCGTTTGGTCGGCGACACCGTCGCCATCGATGTCATAGTGGGTGGCATCAACGGTGCCGTCACCGTCCACATCCACCGCGTTCGAGGATGAGTAGTTACCCGCACCCGGGGCAAGGTCTTCGGCAGTTACCGACTCGGGGGTCTCATCGCCGAGTTCGGGCAAGAGGTTTGCGCCGGTGCCGGGCTGTGGTTCGGTGCCCACGGGCTCCTGGGTGGTGCCGTCCCCGCTATCGCTATACGTCGAGTCGATAACGCCATCGCCATCGAAGTCGAAGGCGTAGTCGTCGGGGATGCCGTCGCCATCGACGTCCTTCGCGAACGTGTCGGCAACCCCGTCACCGTCAGAGTCGGCAACAAGATAGTCCTGCTGGCCATCGCCGTCGGTGTCGATGAACTGCGCGTTGGCCTTACCGTCGCCGTCCCAGTCGTAAAGGGTCGTTTCGTTGATGCCGTCGCCATCAAGGTCGACTTCCTGCATCCCGTATTCGTCGAAGCCACCGTCGCCAGCATCGTTGGGTGCACGGCCGCTGTCGTCGGTGCCGCCGGTGTCGTCAACGCTACCGGTGTCGTCAACGCTACCGGTGTCGCCAATGCCACCGGTGGGATCGATGGGCTGGGCCTGATCCGAGTCGGTGGCGCCGTCGGTGATCGGGGTGCCGTCTGCGCTGAAGCGCTGGTCGTAGTTGCCGTCGCCGTTCGAGTCATAACCGAACTCGTCATATACGCCGTCACCGTCGACGTCGTAGGCAGCCGAGTCAAATTTGCCGTCGCCGTCGGTGTCGACCAGTACGGTTTCGTAGTTACCGTCGCCGTCGGCGTCGGTGATGATTGCATCCGCCTGATTGTTTCCGGTGATATCGACCGCGTACGAGTCGTTGATGCCGTTGCCGTCGGCGTCGATTTCTTTCAGGCCGTATTCGTCGAAGCCGCCTTCGGTGTTGGCTGCGTCGGTGCCGGTCGGGTTGGTGTTCGTTGCTTCATTGCCATCGAGCTGGTCTGAATCAACCGGCGAGCTGTCCATTGGTGCGGGCGAGCTGTGCTGCGACATGATCGGGATTCCTTTCGGGAGGAAGTTTCGGTGGTTTTTCGAAGTCACTGATTGGAGCGCGCCATGGTGCGGAAAGTTCCCGATGCGAAAATTTTTGTGCGGGATGCGCTCACTAATTGCGGCTGATACTGATTGAGTCGCCCGGAGCTAGCGCGTGGTAGGTGCCTCCGTATGACTCTGCTGCCGCCTGGAAGCGAGCGTTGGCAAGCTCTTTTCCGGGCCTCGACAGCAGCATTTCGTGCACCGCGAATGCCGCTTGGGGTCGTACCGACAGCAGATAATCGATCGAGTCGGCCATGCGCATCCAGGGGCCGTAGGCGGGCACCGCAAGCAGCTGGATATCAAAACCGGCGGGGATGGGGTCGTAAGCATCGCCGGCGTAGGCAAAGGCGCCATTGACCACCACGCCAATGTTGTCAATGCGGGGGATGCTGGAGTGAATTTCGGCGTGCGTGCCACCGAAAACGGTGATGCTGAAGGCGCCGAGTTGCACGGTCTCACCGGGTGCGGCGATGTGTACGGTGCCGATATCTTCGAGCTCGGCTGCATCGATTAGATCGGCAACGCGGGTCGTGGTGAGCACCTGCACATTTGGTGATTGTTTTGCAATGCGAGCCAGCTGTTCGACAACGAAGTGGTCGTCGTGCTCGTGGGTGATGACCACACCATCCACACTGCCGCACTCGGTGAGGGGCGTTGTGAACTTGCCGGGGTCGAGGTAGAGGCGGCGGCCCGATTGCTCAAGCAGGATGCAGGAGTGCTCGAATTTTGTGATCTGCATGGAGGCAGGGTAGCGGTGCACCATGAAATTCAAGTGAAGCCTGATTTGACATGCGCATATAGCCATGGCAAACTATGAGAGTTGCCCACGCGGCAGCCAAGGTGAGGCCCCATCGTTTAGCGGCCTAGGACACTGCCCTCTCACGGCAGCGGCGCGGGTTCGAATCCCGCTGGGGTCACCAGTGCGAGTGCCGAGTTAGGAATCCTGACTCGGCACTTTTGTTTTCTCGCACGATGCCCGGGGGCCAGTTTTCTCGCACACGGTTTCCTCGGGCTCTGGCGCTTTCTGGCAGCATCCGGGCTAGGATTCCGAAAGCGGTACATCGGCGCAAGTTTTCGGCCCGCAATAATTCGCTGGCTGGCAGGTTCTGTTTTATAACCAAATGCGCGATAGAGTGGCCGAGTTAACCAAGCGCTAAGGGGCGAGATGAGTTCGGACTTTGCGGCGAGCATTGCCACTTCAGCAGGGGAGCTTGAAATTCGCGGCTCCGCTGCGACTGATGTTGGTCTTGTGCGTGCCGTGAACGAGGATGCATTTTATGCGGGCGCGCCGGTCTACCTGGTCGCTGACGGTATGGGCGGACACTCGTACGGCGATCTGGCTTCGAATACGGTCGCTGAGGTGTTCGGTGAAACGTTCAATGATCACCGGCGGCCAACCACGCCCGAAGATGTGATTGCGGCAGTCGATGCTGCCAACACACGCATCCAAGAACTGATGGCCAACGATGGTGAGCCGGGTGCGATCGCCGGAACCACCGTAAGCGGCGTTGCGCTCGTAGATGTCGACCCCGACGGGGAGACGGACGTTGCGCCCTATTGGATGATTTTTAACGTCGGCGATTCACGCGTGTATGGCTGGAATGGGCGATCGGTAGTGCAGATCACCGTCGATCACTCGGCGGTGCAAGAACTCGTGTATCTCGGCATCATCACCGAGGAAGAGGCGCTCGTTCATCCCGATCGCAATGTCATTACCCGTGCTGTCGGTTCGGACACGCAGGTGCACACAGATCTGTGGCTGATGCCGGTGCAAGGTCACCAGCTGTTCGTGATCTGTTCGGATGGGCTCACTAAGGAGCTATCGGACGATGAGATCGGGGCGATCATTCAGAACTATGCCGTCGAAACCGGGGTAACTCGAACGCTCGCACAGACGCTTATCGATCGAGCGATTGAACGTGGCGGGCGTGACAACATCACCGTTGTGGCGGTGGAATCGACGCCGGTTTCAGGTGAGGGAGTGGAATCCCCAACCGAATCGGTTTCGGAATCTGAATAGCAACCGCTGCATCATTACCGCGCACCCCGCAGCTGGGGAGCTTTACCGACTGGGAAAACCATCATGCGTGAAATCTCCACACCGTTGAATCTCGACCTTGAGCGCTACCGCAATCTTGGTGATCTGCTGTGGCAGCGCGCGGAAGCCGGCCCCGATCACATCATTTTCGAGGTGCCGAGCGAAAACGGTGAGGTGACTCAGATCAGCACCACCGAGTTCAAAGCGCAGGTGGTTGCGGTGGCCAAGGGCCTGGTTGCGTCGGGTGTTGAGCCCGAGCAGCGAGTGGCCATCCTTTCACCAACCCGGTTTGAATGGGCGCTGCTCGATCTCGCGATGCAGGTAATCGGCGCCGTTGTAGTGCCGGTTTACGAAAGCTCAGCGCTCGCGCAAGTGCAGCTAATTCTGGACGATAGCGATGCGGTGGCAGCCATTGGTGCCAGCAGCGAGCATGTTGACCGGTTGCGGCAGGCTTTCGCCGAGTTGGGGCGCAGTGGTGCGCAGGTGTGGGGTATGGATACCGAAAGTGCGCCGACCCTTGACGATCTGCGCGCGGCCGGTGCCGAAGTGTCGGATGCGGAAATTGAGCGGCTGCGCCAGCTTCCCGCGCACGAGAGTCTCGCGAGCATTGTTTACACCTCTGGCACCACCTCTCGCCCCAAGGGCGTGCTCATCACGCACGGCAATTTTCTTGGTCAGGTGATGGCCGTTGCCGACAAATATCGCGGCTTCGCTAATGAACAGGCCAACACACTGCTGTTTTTGCCGATGGCGCATGTGCTGGCGCGCGGCGTGTTCTATATCTGTCTGGCATCCGGGGTGCGGGTGGCGCTCATAGGCGACCCGAAGCAGGCGGTGGCGGCGATGGCCACGCTGAAACCCACCTTTGTGATGGTTGTCCCGCGCGTGCTGCAGAAGATCCTCATTGCCGCCGGCGATGCGGCTCGTGAAAAGCATCTGTACTGGCTGTGGGAGCGGGCCCGTGAATTTGCCCATCTGCGGGGTATGCGGATGGAAGCCGTTGATGCGGGTAGACCGGTGGCGCCAATTACAGCCCGCCAGCGGCTGCGGTATCAGCTGTATGAGCGGCTGTTTTATCGCCGCATCCGCGCCACGCTTGGTGGCCGGATGCAGCAGATTCTGGTGGGGGCGGCGGCGCTGTCACCCGATCTGGCGCTCACCTTCCGGGGCCTCGGCATTCCAATCATTGAGGGGTACGGGCTCACCGAGACCACGGCCCCGCTTACTGGCAACCTGCTGGACGATTTTGTGTCCGAGACGGTTGGGTATCCGATGCCCGGGTCGTCGGTGCGGATCGCCGATGATGGCGAGGTGCTTGCTAAGGGCCCGGGCGTGTGTCGCGGATACACCTCGGCCGAGGCGACGGCAGAGGCATTCGTGGACGGCTGGTTCCGCACCGGTGACTATGGCGAACTGGATGAACGCGGCCGGTTGATGCTCCGTGGCCGACGCGGCGACATGATCATTACGGCGGGCGGGAAAAACATGCTGCCCACCGAGTGGGAGCGGGCCGTTGAATCGCTTGATCTCGTAGCGCACGCGGTTGTGGTGGGCGAGGGGAAACCCTTCTTGGGCGGACTGATCGTCCTCGATCCTGAAGCCGTGCAAAAGTGGGCCCTGCGAGAACGCATCTCTGACCTACCGTCGCTCGAACTGCCCGACCTGGGTGGGTATTTGAGCGTGGTGCATGAGCGGCTGCACGAGGCGGTACGCAAAGTTGTCGATGAAGCGAACTCGCGACTGTCGCGGGCCGAGCAGATCCGCAAATTTGAACTGGTGATTGCTGACCTCACTGATGCCGGTGGCCTGGTCACCCCGACGCTGAAACTCAAACGCAAGGAGCTTGTGAAACGGCTGCGCTCGGTGATTGATCGCATCTATGAGGTGCTGCCGGGGAGTTCGCGCTCTTCATAATGCCGCCACTGCCACACCGCTACGAGGCGGGCGCAATGCTCGGTGTTAGCATTGCTGGCATGCGTTTCTGGCAGCGGCGACTTTCTTGCCGCGGCGGGTGGTAACCACGGGCGACTCCCGCCGCGGAGGCTTTCCGCGCCTGCACTCGCACGATCAGGAGATCCCCTTAGACATGACGAACAATGCTCAACCCCGCACGCTGGCCGAAAAGGTGTGGGCCTCGCACGTAGTGAAGCAGGGCGAGAACGGTAATCCCGACCTGCTCTATATCGACCTCCACATCATGCACGAGGTCACCAGCCCGCAGGCGTTTGACGGCCTGCGCCAGGCGGGGCGTCAGGTGCGACGTCCCGACCTCACCATCGCCACCGAAGACCACAACACGCCAACCGAGAACATCCTCGGCACCATTGCCGACGACACCTCGCGAAAGCAGATCAACGCGCTGCGCAGCAACGCTGAAGAGTTCGGTATTCGACTGCACTCGCTCGGTGACGTCGAACAGGGCATCGTGCACGTGGTTGGTCCGCAGCTGGGTTTGACGATGCCGGGTATCACCGTGGTGTGCGGTGACTCACACACCTCGACCCACGGCGCATTCGGCGCTATGGCATTCGGCATTGGTACCAGCGAGGTAGAACATGTGCTGGCCACTCAGACGCTGCCACTGAAGCCGTTTAAGACCATGGCCATCAACGTTGAGGGCGAGCTGCGCCCCGGCGTTACTGCCAAAGACATCATCCTCGCAGTGATCGCGAAGATCGGCACCGGCGGCGGTGCCGGCTACGTGTTTGAATACCGAGGCTCGGCCATCCGCGCGCTGTCGATGGAAGGCCGGATGACCATTTGCAATATGTCGATCGAGGGCGGCGCCCGCGCCGGCATGGTGGCACCGGACGAAACCACGTTTGAATACCTCAAGGGCCGCCCGCATGCCCCACAGGGGGCAGACTGGGATGCGGCTGTCGAGTACTGGCGTTCGCTCGCCACCGACGAGGGTGCGGTGTTCGATGCCGAGGTCAACATCGATGCGAACGAGCTCGAACCTTTTGTGACTTGGGGTACCAACCCGGGTCAGGGTGTATCTCTCAGCGAGAGCGTGCCGAACCCCGCCGATTTCAGCGACCCGGTAGACCGAGCCACCGCTGAGCGGGCGCTCGAATACATGGGGCTCGAGGTCGGCACCCCGATGAAGGAGATCGCGGTTGACACCGTGTTTATGGGGTCGTGCACGAACTCGCGCATTGAAGATTTGCGTGCCTTCGCCAGTGTTATCCAGGGTCGAAAGAAGGCCGATGGTGTGCGGGTGATGGTCGTTCCCGGTTCGGCTCGGGTGCGACTGCAAGCCGAGGCCGAGGGCATTGACAAAATCGTGCGCGACTTTGGTGCCGAATGGCGGTTTGCCGGGTGCTCGATGTGTCTGGGGATGAACCCCGACCAGCTCGAGCCTGGCGAACGGTGCGCATCCACCTCTAACCGCAACTTTGAGGGCCGCCAAGGTAAGGGCGGCCGCACCCACCTGGTGTCACCGCTGGTTGCCGCCGCAACCGCGGTGCGCGGGACGCTCTCGAGCCCCTGGGATCTGGACGCTACCGAGCAGGAAGGGAAGGTCGCCTAAATGGAGCCCGTAACCACTGTTGTCGGCACCGCGGTGCCGCTGCGCCGCTCGAATGTCGACACCGATCAAATTATTCCCGCGGTGTATCTCAAGCGGATCACCAAAACCGGTTTTGATGACGCCCTGTTCGCGCGGTGGCGTCAAGACCCCGAGTTCGTGCTCAACGACCCCGCCTATGCGAACCCGCGCGTGCTCGTTGTTGGCCCCGATTTCGGCACCGGCTCGAGCCGCGAACACGCCGTGTGGGCGCTGCGTGACTACGGTTTTTGCGCCGTTGTTGGCTCGCGTTTCGGCGAAATTTTTAAGGGCAACTCGGGTAAGCAGGGGCTGCTGATCGCGCAGATTGCCGAGTCGGAAGTGGAACAGCTGTGGGACGCGATCGAGTCGAACCCCGGCATTGCAGCCACGATCGATCTCCACGCACGCACCGTGAGCGTGGGCGAGTTGAGTTTTGATTTTGAAATTGACGACTACACCCGCTGGCGGCTGATGGAGGGGCTCGACGATATTGCGCTCACCCTGCGCGATGAGGCGGCCATCACCGACTTTGAAGCCAAGCGGCCCGGCTGGATGCCAAAAACTCTGCCGGCGCTGGGCGGTACCGAACCCGGCACTATTGCCAATGATGCAGCTGAGGATGTCAACGCGTGAACACTTTGAGTGAGGCTGCTGCGGCAGCGGGTAAGTCGGTCGGACTAACCTCCGACACCATCACCTTCACGGGAGGCCGCCCGCTGAACGGTCGTATCGTGGTGCGCGGTGCAAAAAACTTCGTCACCAAAGCCATGGTCGCCGCACTGCTCGGTGATTCGCCAAGCACCCTGCGCGATGTGCCCGATATTTCGGATGTGCGCGTGGTTTCGGGTCTGCTTGGCGCGCACGGCGTCATGATCGAACGTGACGTTGATGGCGGCGTCATCCGCCTTGATCCCACGAACGTCAAGTCGGCACACATGGCCGAGATCAACGCGCACGCCGGTTCCAGCCGCATCCCGATTTTGTTCTGCGGGCCGCTGCTGCACCAGCTGGGTGAGGCATTCATCCCCGACCTGGGTGGCTGCCGTATCGGCGACCGTCCCATCGACTTTCACCTGTCGGCGCTGCGCTCATTCGGTGCCGTGGTCGACAAGCTGCCCGAGGGCATCCACCTGACTGCCCCCGAAGGCCTGCGCGGGGCGAAGATCCGGCTCGACTACCCGTCGGTGGGTACCACCGAGCAGGTGCTGTTGACCGCGGTGCGGGCGCAGGGCCTTACTGAACTGTCGAACGCGGCCATCGAGCCCGAAATTATGGACCTCATCAATGTGCTGCAGAAGATGGGTGCCGTGATCTCGGTGGATGCTGACCGAGTCATCCGAGTTGAGGGTGTTGAGCGGCTCAGCGGTTATGACCACCGTTCGATCTTCGACCGTAACGAGGCTGCCAGCTGGGCAGCTGCGGCACTCGCCACCGGCGGCGAGATTTTTGTCGAGGGCGCTCGACAGGCTGAAATGCTCACCTTCCTCAACGTCTTCCGCAAAGCTGGCGGCATTTTTGAGGTGTTTGATGACGGCATTCGGTTTGCGCATCCCGGCACACCGCTCAAGCCGGTGGTGATCGAAACCGATGTGCATCCCGGGTTTATGACCGACTGGCAGCAGCCGCTGGTGGTGGCACTCACGCAGGCCACCGGCGTTTCGATCGTGCACGAAACCGTGTATGAGCAGCGCTTCGGTTTTACCGACGCGCTGGTCAAGATGGGCGCGACGATCGAGCTGCACCGCGAATGTCTTGGCGGCCAAAAATGTCGGTTCGGGCAGCGTAACTTCGTGCACTCGGCGGTCATTTCTGGGCCCACCAAGATGCACGGGGCCAATATTGAGGTGCCGGATCTGCGCGGCGGGTTCAGCCACCTGATTGCAGCGCTCATGGCAGAAGGCGAATCGACCGTGACAAATGTCGGCATCATCGCCCGCGGCTACGAGAACTTCCTCGGCAAGCTCAGGATGCTCGGTGCCGAGTTCACGGTCGAGGGCTAATCGCTGTGGCACGCTGGTCTCCCGAAAAAAGCCGGCCGTCGTTTTTTTGGCTGATGGCAGGGCTGGGATGGTTACCGTCGACGCTGTTGTTCAAATACGACATTCAGGGTGAACTGCCGCGTACCGGGCCGTTCGTCCTCACCCCCAACCACTACTCCGACATCGACCCGGTCGTGGTTGGTTTTGGGGTTTGGAAGCTCGGCCGGGCACCACGATTCATGGCAAAAGCCTCGCTATTCAAAGTTCCGGTGCTGGGCTGGTTCCTGCGTCGTAGCGGTCAAATCCCGGTGGAGCGTGGCCGCGGGCACGGAAACAGTAAACGGGCGGCGCTCGAGGCAGCCCAGACGCTCGTCGACCACGGCCGCGGCGTGATTGTGTATCCCGAGGGCACGCTCACCCGAGAACCGAACGGTTGGCCGATGCGCGGTAAGTCGGGCGCGATCCGGCTCGCGCTCGCGGGTGATATTCCGATCATTCCCGTGGCAACCACGGGCGCCGATCGGGTGGTGCCGCGCTTCCAAAAAAAGTTTCGCTTTCGGCTGCGCACGCCCATTGTGATGCGGGTTGGTGAACCCATTTCGGTGCGCGAGCTGGTGGGTGAGCGCGACGACCGTGCCACTATCGATGCGGCCACGGCGCAGGTCATGTGCGAAATTACCAAGCTGCTGGAACAAATTCGGGGCGAGACTGCGCCCGCCGAACTGTACGATCCGGTGCGCTATGGCCAGACTGAGTTCGGTATGCCCACGGCCGACCCGAAGCGATCGGAAATCCAGCGCGATGGTGATGTGAAGTGACCGAGTGGTATCCGACGACCGGTTCGATCCCGTTGCCGCCACGCGGGCGAGTTGCCGTAGTTGGTGGCGGTAATTGGGGCACAACCTTCGCCAAGATCATCGCCGACGGCGGCAATGACGTCACCCTCGCGGTGCGGCGCCCCGAGCTTGCCGATGAGATCAATGATGCGCATCGCAACACAGCGTATCTGCCCGGCGTGAATCTTCCCGAACGTATCCGAGCGACGGCGGATGTGGCCGAAGCGGTGGCCGCTGCCGAGCTGATTTTTCTTTCGGTTCCGGCACAGTCGGCGCGCGAAAATCTTGAGGGATTCAAGAGTCATTTGGGTGCGGATACATCCATTATTTCGCTCATGAAGGGCGTGGAACGCTCAACCGGCAAACGGATGAGCGAGGTCATTATGGAGGTGGCTGGCCTGCCAGCCGACCGGGTGGCGGTCGCTTCGGGGCCAAATATTGCCCTCGAAATCGCCCGTGAAGAGCCCACCGCAATCGTGGTGGCCTCAGCTTCGCAGCAGCTGGCGGTGAAGGTGGCACAGCTTGCCCGCAACTCGTATCTGCGCACCTTCGTAAACGCAGATGTGGTGGGCACCGAATTTGGTGGTGTGCTCAAAAACCTCATCGCTATCGCCACCGGTATCGCCGACGGCGTTGGTTTTGGTGAAAACACCAAGGCCGCGATTATGACCCGCGGCCTGGCTGAAATCACCGACTTCGCGGTGGCGATGGGAGCGCAGCGCGACACCATGATGGGGCTGGCGGGCCTTGGCGATCTCATCGCCACCTGTATGTCGCCACTTTCACGAAACTTTACGGCGGGCCGGTTGCTCGGGCAGGGATACAGCTACAGTGACGTAACCAGCCGGATGGCGCAGACCGCGGAAGGTTTGCGATCGGTGCACTCGATTCTGCTGATTGCGCAGCAGCACTCGGTGCCAATGCCGATCGTCACTCAGATTGCGGCCGTGCTCGAGGGGCAGATGCATCCGGCCGACTTGGCCCCACACCTCGCTACTGAAACAGGAGATCGGGAATGACCGCAACGAACCGCCGCACGGTGCTTGTTCTGTTCGGGGGACGATCAAGCGAACACACCATTTCGTGTGCCACCGCCGCCGGGGTGCTGGGCGCAATCGATCGCGAAAAATTCGATGTCATTCCGGTGGGCATCACCCGCGAGGGTGCCTGGGTGCTCGAATCAGACGATCCCGCGAAATTCCAGCTCAACCCCGAACGAATGCCCGAGGTGCTCGACAACGGCACCCGTGTGCTGCTGCCCGACAGTGTCGGTAGCCGCGAGCTGCGAGTGGTTCGCGACAACACAGTTGCACCACTTGCCCAGGTGGATGTGGTGTTGCCGCTCATCCACGGCCCCTACGGTGAGGATGGCACCCTGCAGGGCATGCTCGCGATGACCAGCCTGCCGTTTGTGGGTTCGGGCGTGCTCGCATCGGCTGCGGGGATGGACAAGCACTACACCAAGCTGTTGCTGGCCGCCGCGGGGCTGCGGGTGGCCGGCGGCATCACCGTGTTTGCTGAGCAGTGGCGGGATGCACGTGATTCGGTTGCCAAGCAGGTTGCCGAACTGGGGTGGCCGGTTTTTGTTAAACCGGCTCGTGCTGGATCGTCAGTTGGCGTGAGCAAAGTTGCGGATGCATCCGGGCTTGACGAGGCGATGCGGGTGGCATTCGCCGAGGACGATCACGTACTGGTAGAAGAATCAATCACCGGCCGCGAGATCGAGATTGCGGTGCTCGGTGGCCGCCGCGGTGAAGCGGCGCGCGCATCCGTTGCCGGCGAGATCGTGATGCAGGGGGCAGAGTTTTACGACTTTGCTGCCAAATACCTCGACGACAGTGCGGTGCGACTCGATTGCCCGGCAAAACTGAGCGATGACGAGCTTGCCACTGCGCAGCAGTTGGCCGTGCGCGCCTTTGATGCGCTCGGCTGCGAGGGCCTGGCCCGGGTTGATTTTTTTCTCGACGAGCAGGGTTTTCTCGTGAACGAGGTCAACACCCTGCCCGGATTCACTCCGATTTCGATGTTCCCCAAGTGTTGGGGCGCATCCGGGCTGCCCTATGACGAGCTCATTACCGAACTCATCGAGGTGGCAATCAGCCGCGCTGCCGGCTAGCGAGGCTGCTCGCTAGCTGCCGGCTCGGTGTTTGCT
Source organism: Gulosibacter sp. GYB002 (assembly GCF_036577665.1). Taxonomy (NCBI): domain Bacteria; kingdom Bacillati; phylum Actinomycetota; class Actinomycetes; order Micrococcales; family Microbacteriaceae; genus Gulosibacter; species Gulosibacter sp. GYB002. The sequence continues at coordinate 14,291 of NZ_JARBDD010000001.1, forward strand.
GGACCGGTGTCAGCCGGTTCGGGGACGCTGGTCTCACCGAGCACATCCTCGGCTCCCACACAGCCACCGGTTTTTGGCAGGTAGCTCGCGGGGGTGGTGATGCCGGTGAGCACTTCACCGGATGCTTTGGTGGTGTCGATAACCACCTCGAGCGCCGGTGTGCGACCGTAGGTCGTGTAGATATAGACCTCGTTATCGGTGGTGCGTTCAACCCAGTCGATGCCGTTGATGCTGATGCAGCGATCAGTGGTCGGCTCAGGCGTGGGCACCCCGCACCGCAGCAGTACGGCCGCCGGTTTACCGTAGGCCGAGGTTGCCTGCGCATTGGTGCTGCGCTTGGGAAGCCCGTTGAGGTTCATCGGCAGCCGCACCATTGTCTCGGCACAGGCCGGATCGGCCGCATCCTGCGCAGCATCCATGGGTACTGTCGGGCCGGTGGGCGCATTACATCCGGTGAGCGAAGCTGAAACCAGCAGCACACCCACCCCCACGCTGAGTCCACGGGCCATGACACCTCTACGCATACCGAACCAGTGTAGTCGCCGGCAGCGGGCACAGCACCGTCAGCCGGACGGCCCCTGGCGGCGGTAACGTAGCCGCATGACCGCACAGCCGCACCGCGCCGCGTCCGGGGATAAATCTGGCACCGCTGGCGCTTCCGCGAACCGCACCGAAATCGAGTCGCTCACTGTCGCCCAGGCGGGGGAGCGGCGCGTGCTCGCCGAAATTTTGTCGCGCATCCCCACCGGCACGCCACTACTCGGCCCCGATGACGATGCCGCAATTGTGGCCGCACCCGACGGCCGCTTTGCGGTGACGGTCGACACCATGATTGAGGGCCCCGATTTTCGTCGCGAATGGTCGACCGCGCGGCAGCTCGGCAGCAAGGCCGTCACCACAAACCTGTCGGATATCGCCGCGATGGGCGCGGTGCCGAGCGCGCTGGTAATCGCGCTCGCAGTGCCGCGCGACACTCGAGTTTCGTGGGTTGCCGAGTTCGCGGATGGCGTTTCCGCACAGCTGCGGCGGCTCGCACCCGGTTGCGGGGTCGTCGGTGGAGATCTGGCAACAGCCGAACACATCACGATCTCGGTGACCGCATTCGGTGACCTGCAGGGGCGCGACCCAATCACCCGATCGGGGGCGCGTCCCGGCGATCAGATTGCGGTGGCCGGAACACTCGGTCGTGCTGCGGCAGGGTTGCATCTGCTGTTCCGCGGAGAAGCCGACCCGCTGACTGCCGTCCAGCTGGCACCCGAATCGCCCATCTCCGCCGGAGTTGCGGCTGCGCTCGCGGGCGCCACCGCGATGATGGACCTTTCGGACGGGCTGCTGCTCGATGGCGACCGGATGGCGGCAGCGTCGGATGTGGCGCTCGATTTCAGCCGCGAACTGCTGCACACCGATATCGCCCCGCTTGCCGAGCGTTTTGGCCCCGAGCTGGCCGAACAATTCGTGCTCGGTGGCGGGGAAGATCACTCGCTGCTGGCAACCTTTGCGTGCGATGCCGAACTACCGCGGCCATTTCGTCGCATCGGCACAGTTCGCCCCATCGGCACAGTGCGACAGGGATGCGGCACCCTCGTTGACGGCGAGCCTGCCGACCCGGCGGGCTGGGACCCGTTTGTTGGCGTTACGGCATAGCCGAAGCCGCAGCCTGAGCCTGTGCGCGTTAGCTGTCCGCGGTGTCAGCCACGCTCGGGTCGCTGACAGGTACTTCAAGAAAATACAGCACCGTCTCGCCGTAGCTGCGCTGCCGCCACAGCGTGAGTCCCGCGGGCAGTGTGAACTCGCCCGAGCGCGCATCCCGTTCGACCACCACCAGCGCATCCGGCGACAGCAGTGGCAAAAGCAGTTCGAGATCATCGGTGACCGCGGCATTGTCGAGCTCATAGGGTGGATCAATAAACACGAGGTCGAACTCGCCCGCGGCCGCCCGCAAAAAATGTGGCACCGATTCGGCTGCCACCCGTGCCGGCGCGTTTATCCGCTGCTGCACCGCCGCGATGTTTGCGCGCAGCGCTTCAACCGCCTGCCGCGAACGCTCCACCACCACGAGCGACTCGGCACCGCGCGAAAGCGCCTCAAGCCCCAGCGCGCCAGAGCCGGCATACAGGTCGAGCACGCGAGCATCCTCGAATTCAAAACTCGCCTCCAGCCCTGAAAAAAGCGCCTCACGCACCTTGTCGCTGGTGGGACGTGTGCCACGGGCAGGTACCCGTAACCGGGTCATGGCTGCAGCGCCCGCAATGATTCGAGTCATGGCTCGATCGTAAGATGGACAGCATGACGACGCATCCCGACGCCCCGGCCGCGCTGTTTGACCTGATTACTCGCTACCGCGAGGCGGTCGAACAGGTAATCATCGGCAAGGCCGATCGAGTGCAATTGGCAATCACCGTGCTGCTTGCCGGTGGGCACCTGCTGCTCGAAGACGTGCCCGGTGTTGGTAAAACCGTGTTGGCCAAGACCCTGGCGCGGGCAATGGCCGCGGATGTGAACCGCATCCAATTCACCCCCGACATGTTGCCGAGCGATGTCACTGGCGTGGCGATCTACAACCAGCGCAACAACGAATTTGAGTTTCAGCCGGGCCCGGTTTTTGCCAACATCGTGATTGGTGACGAAATTAACCGTGCCTCGCCCAAAACCCAGTCGGCCCTGCTGGAATGCATGGAGGAACGGCAAGTCTCGGTGGACGGTGTCACCCACCGGCTGTCGGAACCGTTCACGGTGTTTGCCACGCAGAACCCGTCTGAAATGGAGGGCACCTATCCGCTGCCCGAGGCACAGCGCGACCGCTTCATGGCACGCGTGTCGATGGGGTATCCCGACCGCGGTGCCGAACTCGCCATGCTCGAGGGCCGCGACCGGGTCGACCCGCTCGCGCAGCTGCAGCCGGTGGTGAGCGCGGCACAGATCCGCGAGGCAATCAGCCAGGTGCAGGGTATTTTTGTTGCCGGCAGCGTGAAGCAGTACATCGTTGATTTGGCCCGAGCCACCCGCGAACACGAAGCGGTGCGAGTTGGGGTGAGCCCGCGCGCCACCCTGCACCTGCTGCGGGCGGGGAAAGCATCGGCAGCTGTGGCCGGTCGCAACTATGTGGTGCCCGACGATATTCGCAATTTGCTGGTGCCGGTGTTCGCACACCGCCTGGTGCTCGGCACCCGCGGTGGGCGCGCCGCCAGCTCGTTTGCGGATGCGGCGCGCGTGCTCGAACAGATCGCCCGGCAGGTGCCCGCACCTACGGGAGCGTAGCGGCAGTGGGGGCCGAAACCCGACTGCGCCTCACCCGCCGCGGGTGGGGGCTGCTCATTGGCGGCGTGGTGCTCGCGCTGGTGGCAGATCTGCTCAAACATGAGCCCTTGCGGTACTGCGGCGTGGTCATCGCCGCTGTACCCGTGGTGGTGTACCTGATCGGCATGGTTTTTCCACCGCGGTTGACGATCACCCGCACCGTCTATCCCGCGACAGTCTCGGCCGGTGATCGGCTGCGCGTAGTTGTTGAGGTGCAAAACCAGTCGGTGGTGCCGCTTCCGGCGGCAGCGTATGCCGACACCATCACCGGTGCGCAGGCTCGCTCGGTGGGCGGCGTGTTGCGGGCAATCGGTAGCCGGCTGCATCCTCGTGAAGGGCGCCGTCGCAGCCGCATCGCCTACGGGCTCAGCGAACTGCGCCGGGGTATCCAAACCGTTGGGCCGCTCTACCTGGAACACATTGACGGGCTCGGCGCAACCCGCCGGGTGAGCGAACTTGGCGACGCCCAAACGATTGAGGTTTGGCCGAGCATCCGCGATGTTGCCGCGCTCGAAATTCCGGCTCAGCGGGAGGGTATTGAAACCGAGGTGGCGCTCGGCCATGCCGGTGAGGCCGATGACGTGATGACTCGTGAATATCGCCGCGGTGATGCCATGCGTCGGGTGCACTGGCGCGCCACCGCGCGCGTGGGCGAACTGCAGGTGCGGCAAGAAGAACACCACGGTGAAACGGTCGCGCGGGTGCTACTCGACACCGCACCAGGTGCCGATGAAGCAGCCTTCGAGCTGGCGGTTTCGGTTGCTGCCTCGGTGCACCAGCGGCTGCACGATCTCGGCTACGACACCGAAGTGTTCACCACCCATCCCGCCGAAGATATTGAGGGCGCAACCCTCGACCAGATCCGCACCCCGGCAGCCACGCCGCTGGATGAGGTGATGCGCCGCTACATGCTGGTGCAGCCCGCAGCCGCAGATGCTGAAGCTCTGCCCGCACTGCCGCCAAAACACACCCCGTTGGTGTACGTGGGGATCGTGCGAGACGAACCCGCAGCCACCGAGCTGCTCGAACTTGCCGCCGGTGCCGGTAGCGCCCTAGCGGTGCTCATTCGTTCGGCCGCCAATGCATCCCTCGCTGCTCGTGAAGCCGCTCGATTCGATCATGCCGGCTGGCGAGTGGTGGCGATGGATGCATCCGCCCGCGACCCCTGGCAGGTGCGACCATGAGCGCCTTGACCATGCTGCACCCGCGTCGCAGTCCGCTGTTGCGCGACCGCGCTGTCGAAGCTGCGGCCCGCGGGTCGTGGCCGCTGGCGATGACCCTGACCGCGCTCATCGCCGCCTCAGCAGCGTTGCTTACCCCCATCACCTCGACGCCGGAGTGGCTCGTGCCGGCGGTGCTGAGCTCGGCCGCGGTGCTGCTTGTGGCACAGCTCGTGCGCCAGCTCACCGCGTCGGTTGGCTGGTCGGCACTGGCCGCCTACACCACTGTGCTCATCACGCTGCTGATCGCGGCACAACCGGCATCGCCGCTGGGTGCATTCACCGCCGTGATTGAACGAGTGGTCGAATTTGTGCAGCAGCTGGCGAGTGATCTGCCACCGCTACAAAATTCGCCCGCGGTGACCTTTGTGGCGGTCGTGCTCGTCCAGGTTGTTACGGTGCTGGTCGACCTGTGTGCCTTCGCGCTGCGCGCTCCACTGACCGCGATCATCCCGATGCTGGTGTTTCCAGCGCTCAACCTCGCCGCCGGTCGCCCCGCCGCGCCGCTGGAGGCGTGGCTTGCCGTGCTCGCACTCATTCTGGTGCTGCTGTACGTTTCGGCGCGTTGGGCGCGTGCCTGCGAAGATCAGGCCCGTTCCGAGCTCGGCTATGCGGCCGACCGGCGGGGCGCCGGTGGCCTGTTTGCGGGGGCAACCTCGGCGCTGGCGGCACTTATGGCCGGGTCGCTGATTGCCGTGCTGCTCCCGCCTGCTTCCGGGCTGTGGTGGGATGCGGTTGCGCCAACCACATCGCTGGCCACCAACCGCGTCAACCCCATCATCGACTTGGGTGATGACCTGCGCCGCGGCAAGCCGGTGACAATGCTGAGCTATGCCACCTCGCAAACCGAGGGGACACTGCCGTATCTATCGCTCGTTTCGCTCAGTGATTTCCATGACGGCACCGAGTGGCGTCCGCGTGAGTTTGCGGCCGATAGCTCGCTACCCACCGAACAGCCGGTGTCGCCGCCGCGAAACCTCGAGTCGGGTGAGTGGAACCGCGGCGTGGAAGAGAACGTCAACATCATCCTCAAGCCCGGTGTTTCGGCATACCTGCCGCATTTCACCGCTGTCGACAGCTATGCCGAAGTGTCGGGCGAATATCGGCGCGATGAAACAACCGGTGATGTGCGCCAGGCTGATGGTGAGTCGCTGCAGCAGTCGTATTACGTGAGCACGGCGCCATTGCGCCCGAGTGACGAGGAACTCGCGTCGATTCCGGCCGAGTACCCGCAGGCACTCGACTTCTATCTTGAGCTGCCCGACGAAGATCGGCTCAGCAATATTCGCGCCGCGATCAATGAGGTCGTCGACCCGGGTGCATCCCCGTACACCCAGGCGCGGCAATTGCAACAGTGGTTTACCGGCGGCGCATTCGACTATTCCGAGCGCGCTCCCGTATCGGGCGGCTATGACGGCACGAGTGTTGCGGTTATTGACCGTTTTCTTGAGATGCGCAGTGGATATTGCGTGCATTTTGCCAGTTCGATGGCGGTTATGGGGCGGATGCTCGGCATCCCCACCCGCATCCAGGTGGGGTTCACGCCCGGCTCTCAAACGAGCGTGAATTCGGTGGGGCAGTCGGTGTTTGAAGTGACCAGTGACGATTTGCACGCCTGGGCGGAGTTCTGGGTGCCCGGATACGGTTGGGTGCCGTTTGAAACCACGCCGGCATCGGGCCTCGGAGAAATCCCGGCCCCGCAGCCAGGTACCACCGATGAGGCTGAAACCGAGGCCAACCCGACGGTTGCCCTGCCGACCCCAACGCCCACACCGACACCGACACCCACGCCGACTCCCAGCGAAACGACCGTTCCCTCCGATCCCCCCGAGCCCGATGCTGTCGACAGCCGCTCAGGCCGGGGCGCAGCTATAGCGGCATGGCTGCCGATTGCGGCTGCGGTGCTGGTAGTTGCGGCGGCTGTGGTGGTGGCCCTGCGGCTGCCGGGATGGTTGCGGCAGCGGCAACGACGTATTCGACTCGATCGGGTACGTGCTGGTGCCAGCGGTGCGATGACCGGCGCTGATGCAGAATTGCACGCGGCGGCAGCCGCCTGGCGAGAGATTCGGGCCACGGCAATTGACCACGGCTTCACGCTGCGCCCCGGCACAATCGGCACCGAACGCGGCCAGTTATTGCGACAGTTGCAGCGCGGTGAGACGTCACTATCGGATGCGCAATTGCAGTCGGTGCGTGCGGCACTGCAGCGAGTAACCGCGGTGTGGGATCACGCCGCATTTGCGCAGCCGGACGCTGCGGCACGCTATCCCAACGAGGCGGATGTGCGCACAGTGTGTGAGGCGATTGCTCAGGTGTGCGCACCCGCGCAGCGCCGACGAGCGCAGCGTCGCCCGGCCTCGCTGCGGGCCGCGAACGCTCGGCGTCGCACCGGTGGGCGCATCCGGCGGAGAAAATGATGACCGGCGAGGTTGAAACTCCGCTGGCGCTGCCACTGCGGCAGGTGCTTGACGAAAAAGCTGCGAAGCGACTTGAGCGTGCGCTTTCGGTGCAGACCGTGGCCGAGCTACTCGCACACCTGCCGCGCCGCTATGCCAAGCGTGGTGAGCGCACCCGCATTGCCGACCTGGTAGAAGACGAGTACGCCACGGTGGTGGCCACGGTCATCAGTTGCGAATCGAACCCGATGCGTAATCGGCGCGGGTCGCTCACCAGGGCGGTGATCGGTGACGGTCACGACACGCTGCAGCTCACGTTTTTTAACCAGCCGTGGCGAGCAAACGAACTCGTTCCGGGTGCCGTTGGCATGTTCAGCGGCAAAGTTGGCCGCTACGGAACGAACCTGCAGCTCACCCAGCCTGATTATCGCCTGCTGGCAGATGATGAGGATGCGGTGGCGGCGGCTGCCGATTGGGGCGCCGGCCGGCTGCTGCCGATCTATCCTGCGACCGCAAAATTGCGCACCTGGGATATTGCCGAGCAGGTGCAGTTGGTGTTGGAGCGGGTGCCGGAGTTGCCTGATCCGGTGCCCGAGCGGTTGCGTCACGAGCGCGGTGAACTGAGTTTTGATGCGGCGGTGCGGGCGATTCATCAGCCTGCGAATGAGCAGCAGGTGGTGGCAGCACAGCAGTCGCTGCGATTTACCGAAGCCCTTGAGCTGCAGACCGTAATTGTGCAGCAGCGCGCCAGCACTCGCGCACGGGTGGCCACGGCGCGAATTCGTGCGAGCGATGGCTTGACCGCTCAGTTTGATGCCGCGCTGCCCTTTGCGCTCACCGGTGATCAGCAGCGGGTGGGCGAGACGATCGCTCACGATCTGGCGGCGGATGCGCCGATGTATCGGATGCTGCAGGGCGAGGTTGGATCGGGCAAGACTCTGGTGGCGGTGCGGGCGATGCTGCAGGTGGCCGAAAGTGGTGGGCAATCGGCGCTACTTGCCCCCACCGAGGTGCTTGCCGGGCAGCATCTGCGGTCGATTCAGCACACCCTCGGCCCCGAACTCACGCGGCAGCTGGGAGTGCGGTTACTCAGCGGATCGCTGGGGCGTCGTGAGCGGCAGCGCACGATGCTCGACCTGGTTACCGGTGACGCAAAAATTGTGGTGGGTACGCACGCGCTGCTCAGCGAGGGGGTTGAGTTCGCGGATCTTGGCCTGGTGGTGGTGGATGAGCAGCACCGCTTTGGTGTTGAACAGCGTGAGATGCTGCGCCGAAAGGGTGGCGCCGCCGATCCGCACACGCTGGTGCTTACCGCAACTCCGATCCCACGTACGGTGGCGATGACGGTGTTCGGTGATCTTGAAGTGTCGACGCTGCGTGAGCTGCCGGCCGGGCGCGGCGAGATCGAGTCGTTTGTCGTGGCCACGAGCGAGCATCCGGGTTGGCTTGGTCGAGTGTGGCAGCGCACGGCGGAAGAAATTGGCCGCGGTCGGCAGGCCTTTGTGGTGTGCCCCGCGATTGATCCGGCAGAGGTGCGTGCTGAGGCGGGGGAGGGGCGGCCGATTGCCAATGTGGTGGAGGTGCTCGACTATTTGCGGCGGCTGCCGGAGTTTGCCGGGATGCGGTTGGCACCTTTGCACGGTGCGATGGATGCGGCCGAAAAAGATGCGGTGATGCGTGAGTTTGCAGCGGGGGATATTGGCCTGCTGGTTGCCACCACCGTGATTGAGGTGGGCGTGAATGTGCCCAATGCGAGCGTCATGGTGGTGCTGGATGCCGATCGGTTTGGGGTGTCGCAGCTGCACCAGTTGCGCGGCCGCGTTGGTCGGGGCGAACACCCGGGGCTGGCGCTGCTGGTTACCGGCGCGCCGCCCGGATCGCTCGCGCGTGAGCGGCTAGACGCGGTGGCGGCAACGCTTGATGGGTTTGTGCTTGCCGAGCGTGATTTGGAGTTACGCAGCGAGGGGGATGTGCTCGGCACCGCGCAATCGGGCGGCGCTTCTTCGCTGCGCCTGCTGCGGGTAACTCGCGATACCGACATCATTGCGGCCGCACGCACCGAGGCTGAACGCATCGTTGCGGCCGATCCGACGCTGGCGGAGCATCCGGCGCTGCGGGATGCGGTGGCTCGACTGGGTTCGGGGGAGCGAGAACACCTGCAGATGGGGTGACCGGCGACGGATCGGTGAGATGATGGAGCAATGGCCTGATCTTGCTGCCGGTTCGTTGGAGGGAAATTGCCCGTATCTACTACATGTAGTAGAGTTAATCGCATGCTGTTGGAGCGATGGGATCATGCTGCAACGCGCGTCTCCCGCGCGATCGCCGCATTGATCGTCACCGTCATGCTCACAATCGCATTCGCAATCACCGCGGCCTCGCCTGCATCCGCCCACGACTGGCTCATCCACTCAGATCCGGCCGACGGCGTCTCGCTCGACGCTGCACCGGAACAAATAACGATGTCGTTTTCGGGCAACATCCTCGAACTGGGCACCGAGGTGGCACTACTTGACGCTGAAACAGGCGAGTACCTCGAGCTGCCGGAGCAGCCGAGTGTTGCTGAAGGCACCGTCACGCAGTCACTGGTGCCGCTTGATCAGGGTGCGTACGTGCTGAACTGGCGCGTGGTCTCGGAAGACGGGCACCCCGTATCCGGTGCAATCCATTTCGCCATCGGCACTGAGGTCATCACCGAGGTGCCGCGGGCCGCTGCCACCGGGGACGAATCGGAGTCGAACGCCGGGCCCATGATGGGTCTGCTGATCGGTGCCGGAATCGTAGTGGCGGCGATTGTGGTGTTTGTGATCGTGCGGGCCTCGCGCCACAGCAAAACGGCCGACAACACCGCTTCGGCCGATTCGGTGACCATCGCTCAAACGAGTGAAACCAATGAGGAGCAATCCAAATGAAACTGCCTGTGCGTGCAACCCGTGCATTCGCTATCTCGGCCGCAATCGCCGCATCCCTCGCCCTCACCGGCTGTGGTGCCCAGGGTGCTGAGCCCGAGAACTCGGCCGCAGCCGCCGATGTGGTTGAAGCGGGCCCCATCAGCGTGACCGATCCCTGGATCAAGGCCGTCGACATCGACAAGAACGACCACGGGATGACCGGTGCCTTCGGCACGATTAAGAACAACACCGACGCCGAGGTCAACATTATCGGTGCCAAGGCAGAAGTTGCCGGCATGGTCGAACTGCACGAAACCATCGTCGAGGCTGATGGCTCGAGCATGATGCAGGAGATCGAGGGCGGTTTTAAGATTCCCGCTGGTGGCACTCTCGAACTCAAGCCCGGCGACAACCACATCATGCTGATGCACCTGCAGAAGTCGCTCATGCCCGGCGATGAGGTGAAGATCACCATTGAATTTGCTGACGGCACCACCGCCGATGTCACCTTCGAAGTGAAGGAGTACACCGGTGGTAAGGAGACCTACGCACCCGACGGGTCGATGGGGAACAACCCACACGGCGGTATGGACCACAGCGGACACGGTGACCACGGCGACGATGCCGGCCACGAGGGCGGTATCAACCACGACGGTCACGACGAAATGGGTGAGGAGACTGGTCACTAAGTGACTGAACGGCAGAGAACGGATGCGGCCGCGCAGCAGAGCTCGGGAGTTCGCCGACGCGATGTGCTCGTGGGCGCCGCCGGTATCGGTGTCGGTGCGGTAGCCACGCTTGGCGCGGCTGCCGCAGTGCAGGCGGCAACCGCCGAGCCTGCGGAATTCGGGCGCTCTCGCACGAGCACCGCGGGCAGGCATCAAGCCGGCCTCGACCGGCCCCGCGCGCACGGAGTGTTCATCGGCGTTGATTTGGCACCCGAGGTTGACCGCGACCGCATCCGCTCCCTGCTGAAAATTCTCAGCGACGACGCCTATCGATTGATGGCGGGCAACCCGCCGGTGGGCGATCAAGAACCCTCAATGGCAGAGGTGCCCGCCAACCTCGCCATCACCTTTGGTTTTGGTCCGGGGCTGGTTGATCGCGTTGCGCCCGACCGCAAACCCGAGTGGCTGGCGCCGCTGCCAAAGTTTTCGATCGACCGGCTTGAAGACCGCTGGAGCCACGGCGACCTGCTGATCCTGGTGGCGGGCGACGACCCCCTCACCGTGGCGCACGCCCAGCGCATGATGCTGAAAGACGTGCGCGCCTATTCGACCATTCGCTGGCAACAAACCGGCTTCCGCAACGCGCACCAAAGCCTGCCGGAAGGAACCACCCAGCGAAACCTGTTTGGGCAGCTCGACGGCACCGTGAATGCTGCCGCCGACACCGACGAATATGACCGCCTGGTGTGGATCAACGACCAGACCGGGCCGAAATGGCTCGTGGGCGGCACCAGTTTTGTGTTGCGTCGCATCCATATGAATTTGGAAACCTGGGATGAGGTTGATCTGCCGGGCCGCGAAGCATCCATTGGTCGCCGCCTCGACACTGGCGCACCACTCACCGGCGTCAACGAACACGATGAGCCCGACTTCAACGCCCGCACTTCGGTGGGATTCACGGTGATTAACCCCATGAGTCACGTTCGCCGGGCGCGTCCAGACGACCCGAATATTCGGATCGTGCGCCACACCTACAACTACGATCACCCCGTCTCGGGTGTCGGCGGCATGGGTGCCGAGGTGTCCGACTCGGGGCTGCTGTTCGGTTCGCTGCAGGCCGACCCGCTCAAACAATTTGTGCCGATTCAGCAGCGCCTCGACGAGGGTGACCTGCTGAACACCTGGACGGTGCCGGTGGGTTCGGCCGTGTTTGCCATTCCGCCAGCAGCTTCGGCTGGAGGATTCATTGGCGACACGCTCTTTGAAGCGTAAAAATAGTTGTGGCTGACCAACTACATCCTGGTGATACTCGGGAAATGACAAATAGCATGGCAGCCATGAGCAAAATCGCTGTCGTACCCGGATCCTTCGATCCGATCACTCTGGGGCATCTGGACGTCATCATGCGCGCCGCAAACGTCTTTGACGAGGTGCATGTGCTGGTGGTGCACAACCCCGACAAATCGGCGATGTTGCCAATTGCCCGCCGCGTCGACCTCATCGAGCGCGCGATCGCGATGGGTGTGCCGCGCGACAATGTCATCGTGCGCTCGTGGAGCATGGGGTTGTTGGTCGACTACTGCACCGATGTGGGCGCCAATGTCATCGTGAAGGGGATCCGCTCGGCCGCCGATGTCGATTATGAGACGCCGATGGCGATCGTAAACCGGCACCTCGGCCGCATTGAGACCATGTTCATGATGCCCAACCCGCAGCACGCCCACGTATCAAGTTCGCTGGTGCGCCAGGTCGCTGGCCTCGGCGGCGATGTTTCGCCGTATGTGCCGCCGGTGGTGGCCGAGTTTTTGCAGGGCGAGAGCGATCCGAACGCCGCCTAGTCGATCGGCTCGCACCGCCGCTGCGTAGACTTGGGGCATGGCAACCTCTCCTTATGTTGTAAATGTGGCCACGCTGCTTGGCCGCCCCGGAGCCATGGAAGAGCTCACCCTCGAATTCGCGGTGCCCGAACGCATCGGTGAGGGGATGCTCTACCTTGATGCCGGCACGCAGCTGACGATCGAACTGCGCATTGAGATCCTCGTCGACGGCGTGCTCGCAACCGCCCAGTGCACCAGCACGCTCGTGGGGGAGTGCAGTCGCTGCCTGCAGCCGCTCAAACAAGAGTGGAGCGGGCAGATCACCGAACTTTTCGGGCTTGATGATCAGGACGAATCGCTCGACTATTTTGTGCGCAATGACGAAATTGATCTCGAAGGTCCGCTGCGCGACACACTCGTGCTCGAACTTCCCTTCCAGCCACTGTGTAAAGACGACTGCCTCGGCCTCAACCCCAATGACGGTACGCCGCTGGTTGAACCGCTACCAGAAGCCGAAGCAGAGGTGGATCCGCGCTGGGCAAAGCTGCAGGAGCTACTCGGATCGGATGCGCTCGCGGACGATAGTCGCGAAAAATAGCTCGCGGCCGCAAACCCGGGTCGCGCGCGACGAGGTTCTCGCGTAAGATTGAGGGCTGTGCCGGGCGCAAATGTGTTGAAGGTGCGATTGGGATTATCGATCCGCTGATCCGCATCCGGCAGAGCGCGTGCGAAAACGCACCGCGCCGCCGCAGCCCACACCTGGACGGCGAAGTCAGATAGCCGCCAGCAGACAGACTCGGTAGTGACCGAAAATTTAGAACAGGAATCAAACAATGCCAGTGCCCAAGCGCAAGCTCAGCCGCTCAAACACCCGCTCGCGTCGTTCGCAGTGGAAGGCAACCGCCCCAACCCTCGTGAAGACCGTCGAAAACGGCAAGGTGACCTACAGCCTTCCGCACCGTGCCAAGCTCGTTGAGGACGCCGCCGGCAACCCCTCGCACTACGAGTACAAGGGTCGCAAGATCGCGGACGCCTAATCGGTGGTGAAGCACTCAGTAACTCCCGACCCCGAGGTGGCCCCGTCAGCAAAACTGGCGGAGGCACTCGGGGTCGAGTTCATTCCCGAACTGCTGCAACAGGCACTCACACACTCGTCATACAGCTACGAGCACGGGGTGGCTGATTACGAGCGGCTCGAGTTTTTGGGTGACTCGGTGCTGAGCCTGGCAGTGGCCGCCATGCTGTATCGCGCCCACCCCGAACTCTCCGAGGGCGATCTATCGCGCCGTCACCACGCGTTGGTCTCGGCTGTCTCGCTCGCAGAGATTGCTCGCGGGCTCGACCTGGGTGACTATCTCTACCTCGGTAAGAGTGAGCGAATCACCGGTGGTCGGGATAAAGATTCAATTCTGGCCGACGCCGTGGAAGCGATTATTGGTGCCGCTTATCTTTCATGCGGTCACGAAGTGGCGGATGCGCTGGTGTTGCGGCTGGTTGAGCCGCTTAAAGACGATGCCAACCGTTTTGGCGCGGCAATTGACCCCAAAACGGCGCTCGAAGAGGCGCTTGCCGAGCGCGGTGGCGGTACACAGCATTTCACGGTGACCGGCACCGGCCCCGACCACAATCGGGTGTTCACCGCGCAGCTGGAAGTGCGCCGTGGTGACACCGTGGTGTTGCGCACCAGCGGTGTGGCCACGACCAAGAAGCAGGCCGAATTGGCCGCGGCACTTGACGCCTGGCACGAGGTGACCGGAACCGAGCGCCGCAAGCGGTAGCCGGTATGCCCGAGCTTCCCGAAGTTGAGGTGGTGCGGCGCGGCCTTGAGCGCTTTGTGACTGACGCTACGGTGACCGCCGTCGAGGTGCTCGACGAGCGGGCGCTGAAACGGCATCGCGGCGATGCACTCGATTTTGTTGACGGCCTTGAGGGGCAGGTCTTGCTGGCCCCGCAGCGGCGCGGCAAATTTTTATGGCTGCCGCTGGCTGATGCCGATGCGCCCACTCGCGTGCTGATGACACATCTGGGAATGAGTGGACAGCTGCTGATTCAACCGGTTGGCGCCCCCGACGAACGGCAGCTGTGCATCCGATTGCGGCTGGTGACGCCGGCCGGCGACGAACACGAACTGCGATTTGTTGACCAGCGCCGGTTCGGGTCGCTGGCAATCGACTCGCTGGCAGCATCCGGTACACCATCGCAGGTGGCGCATATTGCCCGCGATCCGCTCGATCCCGAGTTTGATGCCGCCGCGACAGGCGCCCGCTTGCGGCGTGGGCGCCGCGCGATCAAGGCGGTGCTGCTGGATCAGTCGGTGGTGTCGGGCGTCGGCAATATTTATGCCGATGAGGCGCTGTGGGCGGCGCGCCTGCACTGGGCGCAGCCGGCGAATACGGTTTCGGCACGCAAAGCGGGGGAGCTGCTGCGCGAAGTGCGCGCAGTATTTGAGCGGGCGCTTGCCGAGGGCGGCACCTCGTTTGATTCGCTCTACGTGAACGTCAACGGAGAATCAGGGTATTTCAGCCGCAGCCTGCACGCCTATGGCCGAGCAGGTGAGCCCTGTGATCGCTGCGGACGGTTGCTGCTGCGCGAGTCGTTTGCGAACCGGTCATCGTTCCGCTGCCCGCGCTGTCAGCGGCTGCGCTGATCTCGTTTGATTGGCCCGCCCCTGACGGCTCAGGTGCTGTGGCAGCTCTGATCCGAAATCTGGCCTTCTTTCTGCGCAGTATTTCGTTTACGATATTCCCATGAAGGAGAACGAGGTCACCGACCAGCAGATCCAGGCGTGGGTCGACGAAGCCGAGGCTGGCTATGACGTCGAGCTGCTAAAAAAACGTGGGCGAGGTCGTCCCGGTCGTGGGGCTGAGCCCATGCAGGTCGTGGCTGTGCGTCTGACGGCGGAGGAGCTGGCTGCGCTGGATGCCATTGCCAGGGCAGGGCAGGTGTCACGGTCCGAGGCAATTCGCCAGGCCTTAGCTGCATTTGCGGCATGAAGCTGCATCCGAGCGCGCTTAAGCACGGGCTTGAACCCGAGGACATTATCCAGGCGGCCTATTGGTCGCAGTGGATCGAACCACTGGATGATGATGACTGGCCACACCGTGAACTTCGGCTCGGCTTCGACACGAAGTCGCGGCTGTTGGAGACCGTCGTCTTGGTCTTCGAGAGCGGCTCGGAACTTGTGATTCATGCCATGCCGGCACGCAAGCAGTTCTGGGACCTACTGCCGTAGCGGCCTCGCGATGGCTGGGGACGTGCCCGCGCTGTCAGCGTCTGCGCTGATCGAGTAGCACAGCGATATTTTGCTGGCTATCGGCTGCGGGATGCACGCGGCTAGTCCTACTGCATGATGCAATTCGGGTTGCGGCTCACTACGCTCATGAATATGCGAACGCAAGCGAATGTGGGTCGACGGCTGCTAGGCGCCGCAGCCGTCGCCGCGTTTGCAACGGCAGTGCTGTCTGGATGCGTGCTCGCACCCGTGGTTTCGACCGTTCTTGAACCCGAAGACAACCCCGCGGGCTCCGCGCAGCACAACAGCACCCCCGCGATGGACGGAGCGCGAGCCCCGCGCCCCAGCGTGAAGGCCGAACTCGACCAGCCCGATCGGGCCGGCGCCCCCGACGGTGCGTCAGATGATGCGGCGCGCGATAACGACTCGGCGCGGCCGCGCGAAGACTCAATTTTTGGCCCGCCGCGCTCAAGCCCACCGGCACCACGGGTGACCGTGCGGATCGAACTGCCGCACGAGAGCTGATCCCAGCCGCCTCCCGCCGGGATCGCCTAAGCGGCGGCCCCGTCGGGTGCCGGTAGCTGCTGCGGCGAGCCGAGCTGCTCAGTGACCAGCACCGCGGTGATGGCGCTCGAGAGCATGATGGTTGAGAGCACGACGATCTGAAACAGGCCCGCCTCAACCGGGCTCGCACCCGCGAATACGGCGCCGGTAAAGGCTCCGGGCAACACCACCAGTCCGGTTGTTTTTGACTGGTCAATATTTGGCGTTGTCGCCAGCCGAACAGCTTCGGCACGAAAACGGGCCGTGGCAAAGCGCATGGTTGCGCCAAGCGCCAACCAACCGAATATTTCATCCCGATGATCAACCAGCTGTTCGCGCATCCGTTTTGCCGACAGTGTGGCAACGCTCATCGAGTTGCCGATCACGATGCCGCCGATTGCCAGCAAATACTGGGCGCCGAACTCCACCGCGCCGGTAGCGAACGCAACGAGCACTCCGACGGTGGCTCCGCTGAGTATTGACAACAACACCGCCCGCAGTACGATGCGGTCGAACCCGATGCTGCGGGTAGCGGTGAGTGCGGCCACCACCAGCATCACCGCAAGCCACAGCAGCACCCACCACACGCTCGTGATCATGAACTGCAAAATGACCACGAGTGCCGCCAGCTGGGCGGCGGCACGCAAAATCGCGGTGAGCGGTGCGAAGCCGTGCCGTGACTTGGCCTGCCACAGCAGCCAGGTCGCTACGGCGGCCATCAGGATGCAGACCGCGACGATGCGGGTGATATTGAGCCAGTCGGTCAACGCCATCCTTTCGTGTGCTCGCGCTCTCAGCGTACTGCTCGTCTGTGGCCCGTTGGCGCCGCAGACTGTCGCCTCGCCGGTAAACTCAGGGGAACGCATCCGCGCGAAGAACAACGACAAACACTAAGGGTTTAGGTATGCACCTCAAGAGCCTGACGCTCAAGGGGTTTAAGTCGTTCGCAAAACCCACCACGCTCGAGTTTGAACCCGGCGTCACCTGTGTTGTCGGCCCGAACGGTTCGGGCAAATCAAACGTTGTGGATGCGCTCGCCTGGGTGATGGGTGAACAGGGCGCAAAAACACTGCGCGGCGGCAAAATGGAAGACGTTATTTTTGCCGGAACCGCCACCCGAGGTCCGCTCGGCCGCGCCGAAGTGTCGCTGACCATCGATAACAGCGACGGTGCGCTGCCGATCGACTACACCGAGGTGACCATTCGGCGCACCATGTTCCGCTCGGGTGGCAGCGAATACGCCATTAATGGCCAGCAGGTGCGGCTGCTTGACGTACAAGAACTATTGAGCGATTCGGGTCTTGGCCGCGAAATGCACGTAATCGTCGGTCAGGGGCGGCTCGATAGCGTCTTGCACGCCAGCCCAGAAGACCGGCGCGGTTTCATCGAAGAGGCCGCCGGAATTTTGAAACACCGCCGCCGCAAAGAAAAAACCGTGCGCAAACTCGAGGGTATGGAACAAAACCTGCAGCGGCTGCGAGATTTGGTGACCGAGGTGCGGCGCCAGTTGAAACCGCTGGGGCGGCAGGCCGAGGTGGCGCGTCGGGCGCAGGGAATCGCGGCAATTGTGCGCGATGCGAAGGCTCGGCTGATGGCCGACGAGGTGGTGACGCTGCGCGCGCAATTGCGGGATGCGAACAGCACCGAACAGGCGCGCTCGACCGAGCGCATGGTGCTCGGTGAAAAACTCGACCGTGCCCTGCTGCGTATCGAGCACCTGCAGTCCGCGCAGCGCGGCGACGCGGTGGATCAGGCGCGACGCGTTGCCTTCGACCTCGAAAGCGTTCGCGAGCGGCTCCACAACCTGCAATTGCTTGCCGGTCAGCGTGAGTCGATGCTGCAAACCCGACTCGACGAACCGGCACTGCAGGTCACGGTGAGCGCACAGCAGCTGGCCGATGCCCGCACCGAAATCGAGCAGCTGCAGCAACGCACTGCGGCGGCCGAGCAGGCGTGGCAACAGACGCAGCTCGACACTCAGCGAGCGCGCACCGAACTCGACGAACTCGACCGCGAGATCGCGGCACAATCAGCACTGCTTTCGCAGCACGACCTCAAACGAACCGAACTGCAGGGGAAATCGGATGCGGCTGCCAGCAGGCTCGCCGCCGTGCGCGGTGAGGTGTTGCGGGGCGAAAACATGCGCCGCTCAGCAGCCGAACGACTCGAAGCTGCCGAACGAGAGCTGGCCGAGGTCGAGTCGGACACCGCCGCCGGTGAGGCCGACTCATCCGGCCTCGATGATGCCTACGAACAGGCACAGGACGAGGTGCGCGACGAACAGCAGACGGTGGATGAGCTGCGCGACAAACTCCACGAATTGGAACGCGAACGCGACGCACTTGATGCCCGCGCCACCGCCCTGGCACTGGCTGCCGAGGTAAATGATGGCGCCGAGGCACTCCTGGCCGCGCATCCCGACGGTATTGCCGGTCGCGTGAGCGACCACCTGCGGGTCACGGCGGGATACGAAACCGCTGTGGCCGCGGCGCTCGGCGGGTTTGCCGACGCGCTGCTGGCGACGGGAGCTGACCAGCTGTATGCGCTCGCGGATGCGGCGACCTCACTCGGCCAGGTGCAATTGGTTGCCGAGCTGATCGCTACGGGTCGAGATTCGGCCGTTGCGGGGATGCTCGACCAGCTCGAACAGGTGCTCGGTGAGCGGCCGGTGGCGGCGAGCGAGCGCGTCTCGGGCGTGCCAGCGGCAGAACGGATGCTTGCGGCCACGGTGTTTGTGACCGAGCTGCCGGATGCGCGGCGGGCAGCCCGCGCGTTCGAATTGCTGCCGGCTGCGGCACAGATCGTGACACTGCGCGGTGATGTGCTCACCGCATCCACGCTGAGCACCTCGGGTGTGGCCGCCGATGAAGAACCCGGTGCGAGCCGGATTGCGCTGGTGGCAGAGCGCGAGCGGGCCACCAGCGAGCTGGCGCAGGTGCGTGCCGAGGTCGACCGCATCGCCCTGCAGCTGGCGGATCGGCGTGCGGCACTGGCGGCCGCTAAAGAGCGTGCCGAGTCGGCGCTGAGCGATCTGCGCGGGTTTGATGCTGAGCTCGCGAAGCGGCGCGAAGCCCTCAACCGGGCCCGGGCCCGGGTGGAATCGGCTCGGGGTGAGCTCGAGCGGGCCGAAAAATCGTATCGACTCGCATCCGGGAATGTTGACGAGGCCGAAACGAAAGCCGAGCAGGCAAAACAGGCGCTGGCGATCCACGAACAGCAGCCGAGGCCAATGCTCGACGCCTCGCGCCGCGAAGAGTTTGCGAACGGCGTTGAACGCTGCCGTGAAGCGGAGGTTGAGGCGCGGCTGGCTCTCGAGACACTGCGAGAGCGGATGCGCTCAGAGCAGCTGCGGGTGACCGAGCTGCAGCGCAAACGTGCGGCCGAACAGGAAGCTGCCGATCGGGCCGCTCGCGAGCAGGTGGTGCGCCGCGCTGAGCTGGCGCGCACGCAGCGGGTGCTGGCAGCCATCCCGCCGCTGCTGGCATCGCTGGAGCGCAGCGTGACCGAGGCTCGGAACGAGCTTGCGGCCGCCGAGCGCGTCCGTGAAGCACAGGATGCCGAATTGCGCGAGCTGCGTGATGAAGAGGCCCAGCTGCGCAAGCGGGTGCAGGAAATCACCGAGGATGTGCACGCACTCGAACTGCAGATTTACGAACGCAAACTGCAGCTTTCAAACCTGCTTGAACGCGCCGCGAGCGAGCTCTCACTGCCCGAAGCCGTGCTGATTGCCGAGTACGGGCCCGATCAACCGGTGCCGCGTGACGATGCCGCAGTTTCCGAGGCAGCAGCGCAGCGCGCCGCGATCAGGGCCGAGGCTGAGGCAACGAAACAGGTGGCGGTGCAGCTGGCGGCAGACGCGGCGACGATTGCGGGCAAACCCGCGCCGAGCATCGAAACGGAAGCCGATGAGACGGTCGATGCCGAAGCCACCGAAACGGAGCCTGCCGAAATCGAGCCCGCTGCATCCGAGCCCGCTGCATCCATCAATGTCGAGATCGAAACCGTACCGTTTGATCGCGCTGAACAGCAGACTCGGCTCAAGCGCGCCGAACGCGAAATGCAGCAGCTCGGCCGCATCAACCCGCTTGCGCTCGAGGAATTTTCGGCACTCGAGCAGCGGCACGCCTATTTGCAGGAACAGCTCGATGATCTGCTGCGCACCCGAACCGATCTGATGAAAATTGTCTCCGACATCGACAATCGGATGCAGGAAGTGTTTGCAGCCGCATTTGATGACACCCGGGCGGCGTTCCACGAGGTGTTTCCCACGCTCTTTCCGGGCGGTGCCGGAGACATTCGACTCACCGACCCCGACAATTTGCTGACGACCGGTATTGAGGTGGCGGTTCGGCCGGCAGGTAAAAAGATCGACAAGCTCTCGCTGCTGTCGGGCGGTGAACGCTCGCTTGCCGCGGTGGCGCTGCTGGTGGCAATTTTTAAGGCCCGCCCCAGCCCCTTTTACATCATGGATGAGGTTGAGGCGGCCCTCGACGATGCCAACCTGGGGCGGTTGCTCGAGGTGTTTGCCGATCTGCGCGAGTCGAGCCAGCTGATCATCATCACCCACCAAAAACGCACGATGGAAATTGCGGATGCGCTCTACGGGGTGTCGATGCATCGCGACGGTATTTCGACCGTTGTCGGGCAACGCATCCGCGACCTCACTGAATAGTTCGGCGGACGTCTCGGCGTCACTGCGCTGTGCGCGAGGGTTCGCTGTGTCGTAGTTGGCGTTTGGTAGGCTGCGAACATGTCGGTATCTGCGCTGTCGGACAGTACTCAGAACTATCTCAAGGCAGTGTGGAGCCTGCAGGAGTGGTCGGACGCTCCGGTGACCGCGTCAATGGTTGCCGCAAGCACGGGGGTGGCGCTGTCGACCGCATCTGACGCGATTCGAAAGCTCAGCGCCCAGGGACTGCTGGAACACACCCGGTATAGCGTGGTGAGTTTGTCGCCAGAAGGTCGCGCTCACGCGGTGGCGATGGTGCGTCGCCACCGACTGATCGAAACCTTTTTGGTGGAGGTGCTGCACTACCGCTGGGACCAGGTGCATGCAGAAGCAGACATGCTCGAGCACGCCGTATCAGATTTTATGATCGACCGAATCGATGAACTGCTCGGGCACCCGCAGCGAGACCCGCACGGCGACCCCATCCCCAAAGCAGACGGCGCCGTGACCAAACCCGATGCGGTGCCGCTGACGGATATTGAAGCGGGTGCTCGGGTGCGGGTGGAACGGATCTCTGACGACGACTCAAACCTGCTGCAGTATTTCGCAGATCATGGCATCGTGTACGGCACGCTGCTCGAGACAAGAGCTTCAGCCCCGTACACCGACACCATCGAGGTGGCGGTCGTGGATCACGATACGGTGCTGCCGCTTGGGCGTGCTGCAACCGACGCGGTCTGGGTGGCGCGGCTCAAATAGTGGTGTGTGAGCTGCCGGCGCCGTTGCGCAATTTTTGTGCCGGCTAATGCCACCGCGAACATGAGCCCATAAAACACCGCCATGCCCGCACTGGTGGCGGCATCGAGCACGTACGCGAGCCAGAAACCCACGGCAGCACCGATTGCCGCGATCACCACGGTGAGCGTGATCATCACTGGCAATCGGGTGCTGAGCAGGTAGGCCGTGGCCGGTGGCACGACCACGAGTGCAATCACAAGAATGGCACCCGCGGCATGGAACGCGGCGGTGACGGTCACCGAGACCAGGAACATGAACGCGGTGTTGATGAGCCCGCCACGAATGCCGAGCGTGTCGGCGAACTCGGGATCGAATGTCGTGACCTTGAGTTTCGGATAGAACGCGGTGAGAAAAGCGGCGTTGACGAGCAGCACCGCGAGCATCACATACATATACGACGGCCCCAGCGAAACTCCACCGATGGTGAGGTGCCGGAACGCGGCGAGGTTGAGGTCGCCCGCGAGCACCGTGTGGGTGTCGAGGTGAAGGTTCGCGAAATTCATGCTCACCAAAATCACCCCACCGCTGAACACGGCCGGAAAGATGAGCCCCTGCGGGGCATCCCCGGTGAGCAGCCCCGTGCGCGAAAGCCACTCTGCGCCGAGCACCACCAGCAGGCCCGCCAGCGCAGAGCCGACAATGAGCAGGGGAGAGTCGAAATTGCGGGTGATGAAATAGCCGACAACGATGCCGGGGAACACCGAGTGGGCAATCGCATCGACGAGCATTGACCCCTTGCGCAGCACCACGAAGGTGCCGGGGAGCGCACAGGCGACGGCGGTGATGACCGCGAGCAGCATGGTGCCGATGGTGAAACTCATTGCGCGGTCCTTTCTGAAACCAGCTGCTGCTTCAGCGCCGCGCGAGCGCGGCTGCGCGCAAGGGCGCGGGTGATGATGCTGCGGCGCGGTGAAAACAGCAGCGAAACCATGAAGATCGCGAACAGTGTGAGCACGATCAGCGGCCCGGTAGGGATATTGCCCAGTGCGATCGACAGGTATGCGCCGATCCCGCTGCCCACCGCACCGAAGATGGCCGAGAGTGTCACCATGCCCGGCAAAGTGCGCGTCCATTGCCGTGCCGCGGCCGTCGGGGTGACGACGAACGCCACCATGAGCACCAGCCCGACGGCCTTAACCCCGATCACGGTGGCTATCACGATCGTGGTGAACATGAGGGTGTCGATCGTGTGGGCTCGGAGGCCGAGTACAGTGGCGTGATCTGGGTCGAAAGTGCGCAGCGCGAACTCTTTCCAGAACACGATCATCAAAAAGAGGGCAAAGGCACCGACCGTGATACTCGTGGTGAGATCAGCGATGGTGATCACCGATGCGTTGCCAAAAAGGTAGTCCTGGATGCCGCCCTTGCCGGGGAAAGCACCGTTGGCGATGATTCGCATGAGCAGCATCCCCGCGCCAAAAAAGATCGTCAGCGAAACCGCCATGGCGGTGTCGATACGGATTTTTGAGGCACGGGTGATGTCGTTGGCAAACAGCACTGCGAGAGTGCCGATGATGACCGCGCCGATGATCAGGGTGATCATGTTGCGGCCGTCGGCGCCGAGCACCAAAACGGCGGTCAAGAAAGCCAGTAGCGTACCGGGAAGGGCCGCATGCGAAATCACATCGCTGATCAGCGACTGCTTGCGCAGGTAGGCAAAACTGCCGAGTGCCCCGGCGACCAGGCCGATCGTCATAGTGCCGAACAGCACCATGCGGTAGGTGTGGTTATCAAAAAACTCGATCAGGCTCATGATGTGAACTCGAGGAAGGCATCGTCTTCGGCGGTGACGTCGTAGGCGGTGCGGATATTCTGTTTGGTGAACGCCTGTGCTGCCGGCCCAGAGGCGACGATGCGGCGATTCAACAGGGTCACGTGGTCGCAGTAGTCGCGCACTGTGGCAAGGTCGTGGTGCACAATGACCACCGTCTTCCCCCGGGTTCGCAACGAGTGGAGCACGTTGACGATCGCCTGCTGGCTTTTCGCATCGATGCCCTGGAACGGTTCGTCCATGAAATAGAGGTCGGGTTCCTGCGCGAGGGTGCGGGCGAGAAACACTCGCTGGCGCTGTCCGCCAGAAAGCTCGCCAATTTGGCGCGCGGCAAGCTCCGGGATTCCCGTCTGCTCTAGAGCGGCCATGGCACGGGCCCGTTCGGCCTTTCCGGGGCGTCGCAGCCAGCCGAGCGAACCGTAGGTGCCCATAGTGACAACATCAAGCACCGTGGTGGGGAAGTCCCAGTCGACGCTCATTGACTGCGGCATATACCCGACCCGCTGGCGTACGCGTTCAAGTGGACTGCCGAAGAACTCGCTCGTCCCGGTGAGGGGTTTTACAAGTCCGAGCATCGCTTTGATCAGGGTTGATTTACCGGCGCCGTTGGGGCCGACAATTCCCATCACGACCCCCTGCGGTACGAGGAAATCAACGCCGCGCAGCACCGGTGCATCCCGGTAGGCGACCGACAGGTTTTGAGTCGAGCAGGCGAACTGGAGCTGTTGTTCGCCGGCAGTTGCTCGTGTCGAGATGGTGTCGGTCACTGTGCGTCGCTTCCGAGGGCGTCGGATACGGCCTGAGCGTTGTGGCGGAGCACCCCGAGGTAGGTGTCGACTCCTGGTTCTGCACCGAGGGAGTCGGCGTAGAGCTCTTCGGTCGAGATTTCGACCTCCCAGCCGCGCGCACGAACTGCCTCTTGCAGGCTCTTGATGGCCTGCGGGTTGGCCTGGTTGTCTTGAAAGATCACCGGTACTTTGTTGTCGGCGATCATTTGAGCCAGCTCCGACAGTTCTCCGGCGCTGAGCGCGGCTTCGGTGGAGACAAAGTCTGTGGCATGCACCCTGAGGTTGTAGGTGTCGCCGAAATAATTAAACGCGTCGTGGCCGGTGACAAGGATTCGTGGCTCCGGCACGGTCGCCAGCAGCGACTCCACCTCGCTGGCGGTTTCAGCGATCTGCTCCTGATATGCGACAGCGTTCTTGCGGTAGAGCTCCGCATTTTCAGGGTCGATTTCACCGAGCTTGTCGGCAACGTAACCGACGATGAGTGACCATGCTTCGGGGCTGTTCCACACGTGAGGATCGTGCAGGGCGTTGCCCTCGTCGTCGGTTTCGGGCCACGCCAGCAGTAGATCCTGCGGGAGTTGCTCACCCACGGCAAGCTGTCGGTCGCCACGGCTTTCGAGCAGGTCGGTCATCTGCGCTTCCAGGTGCAGCCCGTTCCACAGCACCAGATCGACATTTTGAATTTTTTCGATGTCTTGGGTTGAAGGTTGGTAGGTGTGGGGGTCTCCGCCGGGCCCGACCATGGTGGTGACTTCCGCGTCGGGGGCAATATTCGCGACCGCATCGGCGAGATAGCCGGTGGTTGCATACACCGTGAGGGGTGCATCGCCACCACTTGTCTGGGGACTGGCCGAGCAGCCGGTGATCAGGAGTGCGGCGGCCGCCACCGTTCCCAGGAGGGCTTTGAAACGTGAGCGAATGTGCATTGAACGTCTTTCTTGTTAGGCATAACTAAAATGTTCGACGCGTCGTAGTTAGGGAGCATATCAGTCGTAGTGAGTTAATTGCACTAGTCGAATTCAATTGGTGCGTGGGGTGGTAACCGAGGGTGACACCGCCCACTCATACAGCACTTGTCGCCGGCGCATGACAAACTCGGAGGGTCATGACTGCATTCCTGCCCGACCTCATCCCCACGCTGAACGATCCCGACGCCCCGTACGAAGCCGACCATGCGCTCGAGGCGTTCCTCGACTGGACCCTCGAGCGTGGCATCGAGCTGTATCCGGCGCAAGAAGAAGCCGTGATGCACCTGGCGGCGGGGTCAAACGTGGTGCTCGCAACACCCACCGGCACCGGCAAATCGCTAGTGGCGCTCGCGGCTCACGCCTTTGCAATTGCCGCGGGCGGGCGCACCTACTACACGGCGCCCATCAAGGCACTGGTGAGCGAAAAATTTTTCAGCCTGGTTGAAACGTTCGGTGCCGAGCGGGTGGGGATGGCTACCGGCGACTCGTCGGTGAACCCGGACGCACCCATCATCTGCTGCACGGCTGAAATTCTTGCCAATCTCGCGCTGCGTGAGGGCCCGGATGCGGCGGTCGACCAGGTCGTGATGGATGAGTTTCACTACTACGGAGACGATCAGCGCGGCTGGGCCTGGCAGGTGCCGCTGCTGCTATTGCCGCGGGCACAGTTTTTGCTGATGTCAGCCACACTCGGTGATACCGAGCGGCTGAGCACCGATCTCACTCGCCGCACCGGCCGCGAAACTGAGCTTGTGGCCGGAGCCACCCGCCCGGTGCCGCTGTCGTTTTCGTATGTGCTCACTCCCGTGCACGAGACCGTCGAGAAGCTGCTCGAAGATGACGAGGCGCCCATCTACATCGTGCATTTTTCGCAGGCTGCGGCCGTTGAGCGAGCGCAGGCGCTGTCGAGTATGAAAGTTGCGACTAAACAGCAGCGCGACGAGATTGCGGCGGCGATCGGCGATTTCCGTTTCACCACCTCGTTTGGGAAATCGCTGTCGCGCTGGCTGCGGCAGGGAATTGGCGTGCATCATGCCGGCATGCTGCCGCGCTATCGGCGCCTGGTGGAGGTGCTCGCGCAGCGCGGCCTGCTGCGAGTGATCTGTGGCACCGACACGCTCGGGGTGGGAATTAACGTGCCGATTCGTTCGGTGTTGATCACCGCGCTCAGCAAATTTGACGGTCAGCGGATGCGGCACCTCACCGCCCGCGAGTACCACCAGATCGCGGGTCGTGCCGGTCGCGCCGGCTATGACGATCACGGCACGGTGGTGGTGGAGGCGCCCGATCACGTGGTCGAATACGAGGCCGCAATGACCAAGGCCGCGGGTGACCCAAAAAAACAGCGGAAGATCACGCGGAAACAGCCCCCGAAGGGGTTTGTGAACTGGACCGAGCAGACTTTTGAGCGCATCACTCAGGCCGAACCCGAATCGCTCACGAGTCACCTGCAAATGACGAGCGCCATGCTCGTTAACGTTGCCGCACGCGGTGGTGATGTAGTGGAGCATGTGCGGCAGCTGTGCTTTGACAACCACGAGCCGCCGGCGCGGCAATATGAGCTGGCACGCCGGGCGCTTGAGCTTGCCCGCACGCTGCTCGACGCGGGCATTATCGAGATTGACCGCGAGCATCCGCTACCAAACGGCCGTCCGCAGCTGCGGCTGACCGTTGATTTGCAACCAAACTTTGCGCTCAATCAGCCGCTTTCGCCGCTGGCGATTGCGGTGCTCGAACTGCTCGACCCCGAACCCGGCCCCGGCTCGGTGGGCACCGGCAACTATGCGCTCGATGTGGTGAGTGTGATTGAGGCCACGCTCGATGATCCCCGCTCGGTGTTGATGGCGCAGCAGCACCAGGCACGCGGCGAGGCGGTGGCGGCGATGAAGGCTGACGGCGTCGACTATGACGAGCGGATGGACCGGCTCGAAGAGATTACCTGGCCGAAGCCGCTTGAAGAACTGCTGCAGCAAGCCTATGACGACTTTGCGCAGTCGCAGCCCTGGGTGCGTGATTTTGAATTGCAGCCAAAGTCGGTGGTGCGCGATATGTACGAGCAGGGGCTGAGCTTTGCCGATTTTGTTTCGCGCTACGAGGTGGCGCGCTCCGAGGGGCTCGTGTTGCGCTACCTCTCGGATGCCTACCGGGCGCTCACCCGCACCGTACCTGAAGAGTATCGCAACGACGAGCTCAGTGACCTGATCGAATGGCTCGGTGAGCTGGTGCGGCAGATTGACTCGTCGCTGGTGGATGAATGGGCTGATCTGGTGGCTCCGGCAACTGATGACGATGAGTCGGTGGTGCCGCCGGCTCCGGCGAGCGTGGTGACGAACCAGCGGGCGTTTACGGTGCTGGTGCGTAACGCCATGTGGCGACGGGTGCAATTGGCTGCCCATGAGCGGGATGCTGAGCTCGAGGCGCTCGACCCCGATATCGGCTGGCCGAGCGTTCTTGATGACTACTACGGCGAATATGACGCGATTGAGATTGATGCTGCTGCGCGCTCACCGCAGCACTGCCGCATTGATCGGTCGCGCGAGTCGCAGGGCTATTGGGATGTGGAGCAGACGATTGTCGATTCCGAAGGCGATCTTGCTTGGCGTATCCGCGCCGAAGTTGACCTGGCGGCGTCGGCCGATGTCGGTGAGGCGGTTCTTACGGTGGCTGCCGTCGTTCGGCTCTGAGTTGCTTTGAACTGCTGGTAATAGAAGTTTCCAGTTAGTCGTTTATCCCTCAGAAATGAGTTCAGCGATCTGTCGCTGGCGTTGCAGCGAGCGGGCTTTTATTTCGTGCGCATCGGAACCGACGTCGTCAAGGTCCAGCCGATTCGTTGAAGTTCGGCTTCTCAAGTATTCAGGCCAGCCATTTTTCTCTCGCCGCTGGTGAAAAGAATCACAACGCGTAGATGCGGTCATGTCGCCACCAGGCGGTTGTGCTGGAGACGCCCGGCAGTCGGCCCTGTGGGTGCAGGCAGCCTCGTGGGCTCATAGCTCGTGTAGAGTAATGCAAACCGTTATCATTAGCTATTGCGGTGGTGGTGAAGCTGCCGCTGGAAAGGCAAGACATGACTCGCACACTGCGTGCGCGCGTTGCTGCGATGCTCGGTGCAACAGCGCTTGTTGCGGCATCGCTGCTTGGTGGCGTATCCGCGATGGCGGCGACTGAACCGCTGCAACTCGACAAGGGGCACATTGACCTGTTCAATCTGCACCTCAAAGACGACGGCAATGTTGGGCTCAACCTCAAAGAAGACGTAACCGGGCAGCACGTTCTGCACGAACCAGGCGATTTTGTACTTTTTGTCAAAGCGGATTCACTGGTGCAGAACCTTCCGGCCCAGGCCATCCCGCAATCTGTACCCAGTGACGGGGCCTACTATCTTCCCATCACCCAGGACCACAACCTGGTTTGGCCGGGCTGGGACAGCCTGCAGCTGCAACCGAAATACGGGGCAAAGCTCAAGGCCGATATCAACGTCAAGAGTGTCGATGGTCCCGGTGAAATTTCGATCTGGAGCAGCGGTGCCTGGGGTGGCGTTACGCCCCTCATGAAAGACGGTGACTACACCTTCCCCGGAACGATCCAGCAGGATATGGCCGCGCACGTGCATGCCAACTGGGCCTTCTCGAAGCCGGGAACCTACAAGCTCGTGGTGCAAGCAACAGTAATCAGCGAAGACGGCAAACTCACCTCCACCACCGAGGAAGAGACCTACACCATCGTCGTGCAGCCCGCCCCCGACTCGGTTTCAGTGACCGGTGCCGAAAAACCGGTGAAGGCTGGCCAAAACGTCACGCTTTCGGCTGCAAAGTCGCCCGAAAACGCAGGCTTTGAAACCTACCAGTGGGAGTCGCGCGAGATATCCGGTGGCGCGCGTGCCGCGGGCGATTGGAAAGCCGCTGGTGAGGGCGCATCGATCTCGGTGCCGGCCAAATCCGGTGTTGAATACCGTGTTTCGGTCACCGGCGGCAAAGACTACGGCAATAACGCCGCACCGGCTTCGGTGACTTCAGAGCCCGTGTCGATTCAAATCGCTGAAGATCCGACCGAAATGCCGCAGCCCACCGCGGAGCCTACCGCTGAGCCAACGGTCGAGCCAACTGAAGAACCGACCGGTACGCCCGGGCCAACGGCCGAACCGACCAGCACACCAGAGCCGACCAGCACACCAGAGCCGACCGGAAGCGCACCTGCGACCGGCGGCCCCACCGCATCCGTCACCTCGGAACCCGGAAACACCGAAGACGAGAACGGCGGCTCGGAGGGCAACGGCCCCGGCCAGCAACCTCCCGCAGGCTCGGGCGGGAATAACAGCGCCGGCGCCGACCAGAACGGTGCCGGGAAGCAGGCCGGCAATGGTCAGGCCGCCGCTGGTGGTGCCACCAGCACTCCGGGTCCCAAGACCGGCGGCAACCACCTCGCCGCCACCGGTGCCGAACCGATGCTGCCGATTGCATTCGGCGCACTCGTTCTGGGCGTCGCCGGTCTCGCGCTGCTGCGCCGCACCATGAGTGCCGAGTAGCACTCCCTGATCCGAAGGGGTGTTGGCCCGGCAGAGCGCCTGGCCAACACCCCCGAACCGATCAGCCATCAGCCCACAAGCAATTCCGTAAACATCCCCGTAACTCGAGCGAAAAACCTGACTTGAAACGACGACTCGCTGCTGCCACCGCGCTCACCCTCACCGCCGCCCTACTCGGCGGCTGTGCCGCTATTCCCGAAGCTGCCAGCTCGAGCGATCGCATCCAGGTGGTTACGACCACCGGCATCCTGGCAGATTTGGTGCGCAACGTCGCCGGCGATCAAGCAGATGTGGTGCAGCTGGTGCCCGATGGCGCCGACCCGCACAGCTACGAACCCACGCTGCGCGATGTGCGCGACGTCGTGTATTCCGATCTCGCGTTCACCAACTACCTCATGCTCGAAGAGCAGCGAGTGATCAGCACCATCGACGCCAACCTCCCCGAGCATGCCGTGCAGGTGTCACTCGCCGAAGAAGCGGTCAAATATGCCGCCGAAGTGATTCCCCTAGTTGAGGATGTGTCACTCGACTCAATCTGGCTCGGCTTTCGTGCCTCGGGCGGCGAATTCGTTGACGGAATCGACCGCTCATCAAAGGTTGAGCTTTCGACCACCGGAGCGCGGGGGCCCGGCGCGCTCCACGCCTATCTCACCGGCAGCTTCGGCGACGTTGAACGCTATTTTGACTCGAGCGACGGTGCCGACCCCTACACCGACAGGGTCACGCTGCCCGCTGACGCCCACACACATTTGAGCTGGACCTTTACCGCCCCCGGCTACTACGAGCTCGACCTCAAGGGCGAGCTGCGCAAAGCCCCGACCGATGACCAGCCAGAACCGGTTGCCACCGGAACGCTCGTGTTCGCGGTTGGAGTTGACCCCTACTCGGCACCGAACCGGCCCGGCGCGACCGTGCTGGATGCCGGCCACGCCGATATTGACGTCAGTCTCGAAAATCGTGAGCTGCGGCTGCTCGTCGACCGGGAGACAAACCGCGACTACTACGGCATTGAAGATGTCGTGATCGCGGTGCCAAACAGCACCCTCGTGCCCATCCCAGCCGATCCCGGCTACCGGTTTCTCGGGCACGCCGGCAGCGAAGTATTCCAGCTGCCACAGGCCGTGCTCGGCAAACATGTGCACGGCGAAATTGATCCGCACCTCTGGCATGACGTCAGCAATGTGATCGCCTACGTGCAGATCATCCGCGACAAACTCATCGAGATCGACCCAGCGAACGCATCCGCCTACGCGCGCAACGCCGCCGCCTACATCAAAGAACTCGAAGCACTCGACGATGAAATGCGCAGCTCAATCGAGCAGATTCCCGAGAGCCGCCGCACCCTCATCACCACCCACGACTCGTTTGCCTATCTTGCCAAGGCCTACGAACTGCGCGTTGCCGGCTATGTTACTCCGAACCCGGCTACCGAGCCCAGTTTGATCGAACGCCGTCGCCTGGGTGAAACCATCGAAAACCTGCACGTTCCGGCAGTTTTTCTCGAACCGAATCTGGCGCAGCGGTCGTCGACGCTCAACGAAATCGCCAAAGAAAAGGGCGTGCGAGTCTGTCCGATTCTCGGTGACTCGTTCATCCCCGAAGCCAATACCTACATCAAACTCATGCGCTTCAACGCGCATTCGCTCGTCGATTGTCTGGGGGAGTGATGCCGACCCTGTTCGCACCACGAAACCCAACCGACCTCCGAGAAAGGAAGCCCATGCGACGCTCGCTCGCAGTACTCGCAACAACTGCCACCGCGCTGCTGTGCGCCACGGCGCTGGTAGCCGCACCAAGCAGCGCCTCAGCAGCGGTGCTCGCAGCGAATGATGACTCGAACGACGACGACTCGGGCCTGGCCCAGGTGATCGACCCAAATCAGGAACAGGGCACCGGCCAGGTGGTCATCGACGCCGGGCACGTCGACATTGGTCCCACGCTGAATACCGGTGAGTGGCGAGTGCAGCTGCACGACGACACAAGCGTTCCCCGCTATTGGCGGATGCCTGCCGATGTGGTGCTCAAAGTGAACGAAGCATCGAAACTCACGGTTCCCGATGATGAGAAGTATCGCTTCCTCGGCGTCGATCCCGGCGCCGAAGTGTATGTGGTGCCGCAAACTCAGCACCCCGACGTGGTGTGGTTGGGGTGGAATACGCAAGAACCCGGCGTGCTTGAAAATCTCGATCTCGGCGCGACCCTCGAAATCGTCGCTGTCGACGGGCCGGGGCAACTGGTGGTGTACCTGCAAAACGGCAACTTTGGTGAACCGCAGCAGCTGTACTCCACCTATGACCAGCTGCCGCAGCAGGCCTGGATCGAGTCGAACACGCATACTCACGCCAACTGGGTGTTCACCGAACCCGGCGTGTATGCCGTAGAGGTGGCATTTAGTGCCACGCTGCGCGACGGCAGCGAGGTGCGCGCCACCGACACCCTGCGCTTCGCAGTTGGTGAAAACGCTGATATCGATGCGGCCTTCGCCGCCCAAGCCCCCGAAGCGCCCGAGGCCGCGCAGCCGGCTGCAACCGAACCGCAGGCAGCGAGTGCCGACACTGGCCTGGGTGGCGTGATCTGGATCGTGGCCGGGGTCGTTGGTGCCGTAGCGGTGATCGCATTCATCATCATCACCGTGGCAACGGCACGCACCAAGCGTCGCGTGGCGACAGCCCGCGCAAAACAAGCGGCGCAAGAGCGTGACGCGGCCACTGCACCTGAGAGCGAGGCAACCGAATGACGGCGCTCGAAGTTACCGACCTTGCGGTGCGGCTCGGCGGCCGCCAGGTGCTGCGAGACCTGAACCTGTCGATCGACCGCGGCGAGTTTGTCGGGCTGATTGGCCCCAATGGTGCCGGCAAGACCACACTGTTGCGCAGCATCCTTGGGCTGCAAAAAACCGAGCGGGGAAGTGCCCGTGTGAGCGGCGGGCGGCCCGGCTATGTGCCGCAGCGGCATGAATTTGCCTGGGATTTTCCGATCACGGTCGAAGATGTGGTGATGTCGGGCTTAGTGCGCAAAATCGGCTGGTTGCGCGGCCCGACCGTGAGCCACTTCGAGGCGGTAATGGATGCGCTCATCCGCGTCGAGCTCGATCATCTGGCGCGACGTCCGGTGGCCGAGCTATCGGGCGGGCAGCGCCAGCGCGTGCTCGTAGCGCGTGCCCTCGCACTGAACCCATCGGTGCTGCTGCTCGACGAACCGTTCACCGGCCTTGACCTGCCCACCCAAGAACTGCTGTCAAAACTCTTTGCCCGGCTGGCCGAAGAGGGACACGCGGTGCTGATGACCACGCACGATTTGATCGGCGCGATGCATGACTGTTCGCGACTGTGCCTGCTGAATCGCACGATCATCGCCGACGGTGCCCCGCGTGAACTGGGTGACCCAGCGGTGTGGCAGCGGGCGTTCGGGGTGGGTGATGAGCATCCACTGCTCACCGCGCTCACGGCGGTCGCCGCCAAACTCGCCGAGACCGAGGCGACTGAGGCGACCGACGCCGGCGCTCACAATCAAGCGGGTCGAGCCACCGACCAAGACGCAAGCGAATCGGTCGACGCAACGCAAAAGGCAGGTGCCGGTACATGCTGAGCCCAATTGAATTCATCCAAGACCTGTTCAATCCCGACCTGGGATTTTTGATGAAGGCGCTCGTGATGGCGGTGTGTTCGAGCATTGTCTGCGGGGTGATCGGCACTTTTGTGGTGCTGCGCGGGATGGCGTTCATCGGTGATGCTGTGGCGCACGCGGTTTTCCCGGGCCTGGCGATTGCCTTTCTTATTCAGGGCAATCTGGTGTTGGGTGGCGCGATTGCCGGTGTGGTCACCGCGATGCTCGTAGCGCTGCTCTCACAGAACCGGCGGCTAAAAGAGGACGGCGTGATCGGTGTGCTCTTTGTTGCCACCTTCGCGTTGGGTATCGTCATCATCAGTTTCGCCCCCGGATATGCCGGATCGCTCACGCAGTTCCTTTTTGGTTCGATCACCGGTATTCCCGACGAGGATGTGTTGACGGTCATTTTGACCGGGCTGGCGCTACTCATCGTGGTGAGTGCCTTCCGTAAAGAACTGGTGGCGGTGAGCCTCGACCGCGAAACAGCACGGGCGAGCGGTCTGCCAGTGACGATGCTCGACCTCGGGCTCTACATTGCGGTGGCGCTCGCCGTGGTGATTTCGATTCAAACGATCGGCAACATCCTCGTGTTGGCGCTGTTGGTAACCCCGGCCGCAACAGCGCGACTGCTCACCGACCGGCTTGGACACATGATGATCCTCGCCCCGGTGCTCGGAATGAGCGCCGCGGTAATTGGTCTCTACCTTTCGTGGAGCATCGATGCGGGGCTCCCCACCGGCGGCACCATCGTGCTCGTGAGCACCGCGGGCTTCCTGCTCGCGTGGCTGTTCGCGCCCAAACACGGCCAGTTCGCACGCCGCCGCGAAGTCGCCGAAGAAGCTCGCACTCAACCGCAAATGGAGGTGGCGTCGTGAAACGCCGAAACTCAGTGCTGAAACGGATCACCGCCGCCGCAATTGGGCTGGCGCTGGCGTCCGCAACGCTCATCGCCGCACCTCTGGCGTCACTGCCGGGCGCAGCGGCGGCCGAGCCCGCGGCTGCCGAGACGACTGCTAGTGAGTCAGCGGTGCCAACCGCCCCGGTTACGCTTGAGCGCCGCATCATCGAGAACGTGCACACCGACACGGTTTCGGTGTTCGTTGACGACGGCAAACTCGTGCTCGGGTCGAAAGCCGATATCAACGGCCCCGGTTACCGCATCGATACCGACAGCACGCTATTCCACCTCGAAGCGGCATCGCGCACCACGACCGCCAACACCCCAGAGTTTTTGCGCCGCCTGGGCAACGACATGTGGCTGGCGCCCCAGACTCAAGACCCGGCACTGATTTGGCCGGGCTTCAGCACCGAGCACGATCCGCTCGTGAACGCTGCCGATGACGGCAAAGTGAGCCTCGAGCTGATAAACACCAAGGGTCCCGGTCGTGTCGAACTGTTCCTATCGGGCGGCTTCGGCGAGCTCAATCGGGTGTTTTCATCCACCGACAAACTGCCGGCGTGGAGCATGGGGATGCGCCAACACACACACATGAACTGGGCATTTGGAGCACAGGGCCGCTACGAACTCACTTTCCGGGCCACGGCAAAAATCAACGGCAAAAACCAGACCGCCGAGCGCACCTACTCGTTCTACGTCGGGCCGAAAAACAAGATGACCTCGGGCACCGGGATGCTCGTGGCCGCTGATCGCGGCAAGCTCGCACCGGGCGAATCGCTGCAGCTGAGCGCTGAATTCGATCCCGCGAGCGCTCGCGGCTGGGTTGAATACGGTGACGCAGCAACCGGTCAGGTGCTCGGTGTCGCCGAAGTAAAAAACGGCGTGGCGCGTCTGGCGACCAGCGCACTCAACCCGGGCCAGCACGAGATCACCGCCCGGTTCATCCCGCAGTGGGCGGATGAATACGAACCGGTCGTGCTCAAAGCTGGAAATGGATTGCCAATTCAAGTGACCGGTGACGTTATCGAGCGACCCGAGCAACAGGATGGCACACCGGTACCGGATGCATCGCTCACCGATGCCAATCGTGGTCAGGTGGTGCGCATTCCGAAGTCTGCAAAAACAGTCGACCAGCATGCCACCGTTACTGCCTCGGCACGCCAAGCAGCGGGCCAGTGGGTGTCGGTTTGGCAGCACACCGCACAGGGGCAGCAGTGGCTTGGCTGGGTGCAGGTTGGTGCCGACGGTAGCCTCACGGTTCGAGTGGCGGATGCAAAACCCGGCGCGGCCAAGCTGGTGCTGAAGTCGACCAGCGGTGACTTGCTTGGCTGGGATGCGTTCACCATCCGTCAGCTTGATGTCACCCCTGGCGAAGTGCCGCAGCCACCCCGTGGCGGCTCTAACAATCGGGGTGGACACGATAGCGGCCAGCAACCGAGCCAAAAACCAGACTCGGCCGCGCAAACCTGCGAACCGTCACTCGTGCTCGACAATGGCCACGTTGACGCATTTAATGTCAGCGTCAGCACTGGTGGCCAAGCCGTGCTGCAGTTGAAAGAGGACGTCACCGGCTCGCACGTGCTGCACGAAGCCGAAGATGTGCTGTTGCGCGTAAACCAGTCGGCCTACGAGAGCAATATTCCAGCTTCGTTGCCCGGCTCGCCTTCGGGTTATGTGCTGCCCCTCGCGCAGCGATCAGATTTGGTTTGGCCGGGATGGGATACCAACCGCACCACCGGTAGCGGCTATACCGACGTCACCATCAACATTCACAGTGTTGAGGGGCCCGGCAGCGTGCATCTCTACTCGATGGGTTCATTCGGCGATCTCAAACCGCTGCTTGATGGCGGCAGCACCCGCCTGCCCGGTAGCCTGCGCGAACCGACACCGGCGCACACGCACGCCCAGTGGGTATTTTCGGAAGCCGGCATCTACGTGCTCACCGTGAGCGCTACCGCAACAAATCCCAGCAATGGCCAGAGTGCAACGACTGCCACCCATCGCTATGTGTTCCAGGTTGGTGATGTGCCGCTGGGGGATGTGTTCTGCAAGGTGACTGCATCCGCCGATTCGCGAGCAGCATCGGCAGCCGTCAACGACAGCATCAACGAACAAGAAAGTAAATCTGCCGAAGCGGCCAAGCAGGCCAAAGCAAAAGAAAAAGAAAAAGCTCGCCAGCGCGCTGCCGAGGCAGTCACTGCCGCTGAGGCCGACAGCGAACATGCCAGCGATGCTGCGGCAGCGGTCACCGACCCCGAACGCGAGCGACTGCTGCTGTGGGCCGCTATCGGTGGCGGTGCACTCGCAATCGGCGGTATCGGCTACGGCACCCTCTGGTATCTGCGACGGCTGCGAGGCGTTGAATAGTGGTGGGGCAGTGAGCCGGTTGAACTCAACTAACGCAGGCGCCCAGTCACAGCCGGAAGCAGCGGCCGCATTTGATGATGCCCCGCTGCTTCCGGGCGTTCCCGATCCCAAAGCTCGCCAAAAACGCTCAGCGCCGCGTGGCAGGAACGCTAAAAAAGCGGCTGGCTACGGGCCGTTGCTGGTGGCCGCCGGGATGGTTTTGGCCGGAGTAACCGTGATCGGTGCGGTGGCGCTGCCGCTGCTTGGTAGCCCCGCGCCAACGGTGCCTGCCGGAGCAGTGGCGGCCCCGACCCAAACTCCGAGCCCGGCGCCGATTGCACCAACAGCGATCGACGCCCCGACCGAAACCGAGGCCGACACCAAATCCAAATCAATTGCGCTATTGGCCGACTCACAATGGGTGGGGCACACCGCAAAAACAACCGGTATCCCGCCGCGGGCGCTCGCGGCATATTCCGGCGCCGCAATCAGAGTGCGAGAAGAACTGCCCGAGTGCGGGCTGGGCTGGAACACCCTCGCCGGAATCGGGTGGGTCGAGTCGGAACACGGCACCCTGCATGGCGGCCATATCGCTGGCAACGGGGATACTAAGCCGCCGATCTACGGTGTGCCGCTGAGTGGACAGCACGGCACCGAGCAGCTGCCCGACACCGACGGTGGTGCGCTTGACGGCGACGGACAGTGGGATCGCGCCATGGGGCCGCTGCAATTCGTGCCGGATACCTGGGCGCAGTGGGGCACCGACGGTAATGGCGACGGTGTGAGTGACCCACAGCAGCTCGATGATGCCGCGCTCGCGGCGGCACGGTATCTGTGCCACGTGGGTGGGGATCTCACCGTGCCCGAAAACTGGATCGCCGCGGTGGGCGCCTACAACTCGCCGGTCGACTACATCAACCGCGTTGCCGCTGCCGCGAACGCGTACGGACAGAACTAGGCTGATCTGTAGTAGAGCCGAAGCCCGAGGCACAGCAAAACTTTTTCAGTAACGCCCGCTCGCCTCGCGCAGAGTACAGAGTGAACCGCCACATGGCGGTCGAACTCTGAAAGGCGGATACAGCATGGAAGCTGACGCGAGACTCCTGGCCGAGAGCCAGACGAATCCCGAGGCATTCCGGATTCTGTACCGGCGCCACGCCGAAGACCTCATCGCCTTCTTGCGGCGGGGGAGTGGCAATGCCGAAACCGCGCTCGACCTATTTGCCGAAACCATGGCAACGGCGTTCGAGCGACGCGACAAATTTGATGCCCAAAAGGGTTCGGTGCGGCAGTGGCTGTTCGGCATCGCCCGGCATGAGCTGGCCGCATTTTGGCGCAGCGATCGGGTGCGGATGCGTGCCGTGCAGCGGCTCGCCGTGACCAGCCCCGAACTTGATGATGAATCACAGGAACGCATCGACGGTTTGATCGACGCCGGCCGCGCTCGTAGCGAACTGATTGCCGCGCTCAAAACCCTGCCCGAGCACGAACGCGAGGCGGTGCTCTACCGCTATATCGCCGAACGTGACTATCCCGAAATCGCAGCGGCACTCGGCATCAGCGTCGGTGCCGCCCGGGTGCGCGTCCACCGCGGCCTGGCCAAATTGCGCGAACAGCTTGTTTGAAGGAAACCGAAATGAATAATCGCATCCCCGTTCTTGACCAGCTTGAAGATCAATTCGCCGCGCTCATCGAAACGCAGCAGCACGGCGCCCCAACCGCTCGCCAGGCAGCTGCCGAACCGGCGCTTGGAACCGCACCCAGACGCGGTGCGCAGCGGGTTCGTATGCCGGGTGGTGCCCGGAAGCACCGTCGACGCGTCTGGGTAGCCTCGGGTGCGCTGGTTGCGGGCGCAGTCGCCACGGTGTTCGGAATGTCGCTGGGTGCCAGCCAATCGGCCATCGCGACCCTCACCCGGAATATGGAGGGTGACGCCGAGGTGTTCGAGTTCAGTTCGATTGATGGGTCGACCGACGATGTAAACGAGCAGTTGCGCGCGGCTGGCTACACGTTTGAGGTCGAGTTCATTCCGGGCCCGCCGTCAGCCGTTGGAGACGTCTCTGGTTGGGGATCATGGAGCTCCGGTGCTGACGACCCGTTCGTTGAACCGGATCTCACCGGCGAATATGTCGCAAGCGATGAGGTGTCTGGCGACCGCTATATTCTGCGCATCGAGGGCGATACCAGTCGCACGAGCAGTGTGCAAATGGTGCGCCGCGCGCATCCGGGCGAGATGTACGTGGTCAGCGAGGAAGCCAACGCGGCCGGCAACCCGCTCGCCTGCACCGAGCTGACCGGTCCGATTGACAAAGTGCTGCCAAAAGTCGAAGCGGCTGGGCTCGAATACGAATACCGACTCAACGACGCTGCGCGCGGTCAGACCGATGTGTTCTACCCGGGTGCTGCTGAGGTCGAAGGCACCTATGTGGAATCAACTGCCATGATTCGGGAGGACCTGGTGCTGCTCTTTGTTGAGCACGCACCCATCTCGGAAAGCGACCACGACGCCCGCAACCAGTACCTGCTCGACTCGGGTTGCAGCGAAATCACACCCTAGGGCAACCGGCCCGAGGCCGAGTGGCTCCGGCTACTCGGCCTCGGGGCTCGCCTCGGCCTTTTCTTCTTTGCTGGCGTAGATGAACGAGGTGACGGTGGCGATGATGAGGGTGCCAAAAATGAACACCAGCGAGAACCAGGTGGGGATATCGGGCACCCACTCGACCGGTTGGCCACCATTGATGAACGGCAGCTCGTTGACGTGCAGGGCATGGAATACCAGCTTCACGCCGATAAAGCCGAGGATGAATGCCAACCCGAGATCGAGAAACTTGAGCTTTTCGAGCAGCCCATCAATGAGGAAGTAGAGCTGACGCAGCCCCAGTAGTGCGAGTGCGTTCGCCATGAACACCAGGTAGGGCTCCTGCGTGATACCAAAAATCGCGGGAATCGAGTCGAGCGCAAACAGTAGGTCGGTGAACCCCAGAGCCACCACAACAAGCACAAGCGGGGTGACCATCTTTTTACCGTTTTCGACGATGGTCCACTTGTCGCCGTCGTAGTTTTCGCTCGCCGGAATGAGTTTTTTCAGCTGCATCACCCAGCCCGGCATCTCGGGGTCGGAATCGTCGAACGACTCGATGAACTGGCGCACCGCCATAAACAACAGCCAGGCACCAAAAATGTAGAACACCCACGACAGCTGCTCGAGCACCCAGGCGCCGGCGAGGATGAACGCGGTGCGCATCACGAGCGCCATGGCGATACCGATGAGTAGCGCTTTTTGCTGCGCGATTTTTGGCACCTTGAAGCTCGTCATGAGCAGCAGGAACACAAACAGGTTGTCGACCGAGAGTGCTTTCTCGGTGGCATAACCGGCGATGAAATCACCGGCGTGATTCCAATCCCACTGCCAGGCCACCAGAAACATGAACACGAAGGCCATGCCGATGTAAAACAGCGACCACAGGCCGGCTTCTTTCATCGTCGGTACGTGCGCGTGCCGCACATGCGAATAAAAATCGAAGAAGAAAAAACCGACGATCACGGCGACACTAATCGCCCAGATCCAAATTTCCACGTGGTTCACACAGCCTCCAGGATCGTTGCACTACCTGAAGGTCTCTTCCACCGTAGCCACGGTCGAAACGCCCGGGGCTCCAGCCTTGGAACCCGTGATGACGAGCGCATCGCGTTCGGGAATACTCCCCTTCTCGAAGCCTAAGGTTACACGCTCGCCTGTTCGGTGCCGCTGGCAGGTGCCGCCGGTGCCACCTGTGTCGGATGCAAAACGGGGTAGCCGTTGGCGGTGACCACCGCGAATCCGTGTGGCATCGTAGGGTTTGTTTCAAGCACTGAAAAACCAAGATTGGTGATGTGCGGGGCAGGGAAGGGGAGCAGCGTGTCGAGCACCAGACGCACCACCGAACCGTGGGTGATGACCAGCGCATCCTCATCGGGATGTTCGCCGGCGATTTGCTGCAATTTCGGTAGTACACGATCGACCACGGCCGATTTTGGTTCAATGCTCGGGTGGTCGAGCGGGCGGCGGCTGCCGTCTTCGTAGTAGACGCTCAGTCCCTCAAGTTTGCCAAAAGAACGCTCGATGAACTCATCCACCGCAACCGGATGCGGTAGCTCGGCCTCGCGGGCGATCAGCTCAGCGGTGGTGCGGGTGCGCACCAATGGCGAGCAGTACAGCCGTGTCCAGGTTGTGTGTTGCAGGAGCCGCCCGGCCTCGCGTGCCTGCTCCATCCCGCGCTCATTGAGTGCGATATCGGTGGTGCCCTGCAAACGAGACTGTGCGTTCCAATCGGTTTCGCCGTGACGTATCAGTCCAATTCGCATGCTGCCCCCATCCGAAAAATAAGCTGTCTGTCTATCTTGGCATCGAATCCTCACCGCGGCACTCGCCGGTCGCGTAACCTGGCTGCATGGCTGAAGGAAATCGTTGGTCACTCGGTGGCGCACTCCGTAATTTGTTCGTTCGTCCCACAATCGATGAGTCGACATGGGAAGACCTCGAGGATGCGCTGCTCACCGCCGACTTCGGGCCGGTGATCACCGACGAAATCATCGAACAGCTGCGCGATGATGTCGCCCGCTACCAGACCACCGATCCGGCCGATTTAAAACGGATGCTGCGCGATCTCATCGAGGAGCGGCTCAGCAAATTCGATACCACGCTCAATCTCTCGGCCCGGCCGGCCGTGTCGATCATCGTCGGCGTAAACGGTGTTGGTAAGACCACTACTATCGGCAAATTCGCGCGCTTTTTGCGGAACTATGGCCGCACCGTTGTGCTTGGCGCTGCCGACACCTTCCGGGCGGCTGCGGTTGAGCAGCTCGACACGTGGGCGATGCGGGCGGATGTGCGGATCGTGCGTCCGCAGCAATTCGGGCAGGATCCGGCATCGGTTGCCTACCAAACGGTTGAAACCGCGGTGCGTGAGGGCATCGAAATGGTCATCATTGACACCGCCGGGCGGTTGCAGACGAAGGCCGGGCTGATGGATGAGCTCACAAAAATTCATCGGGTGGTTGAAAAAATCACTCCAGTGAGCGAGGTACTGCTGGTGCTCGACGCTACCACCGGGCAAAACGGGGTGTCGCAGGCCGAAGCCTTTATTGAGCACGCTGGCGTCACCGGCCTGGTGCTCACCAAACTTGATGGTTCGGCAAAGGGCGGGTTCGTGCTCTCTGTGCAGGAACGCACGGGACTGCCCATCAAACTCATCGGTACCGGTGAGGGTATTGACGATCTGAGCGGTTTCACCCCGCACGTGTTCGCCGAAAAGCTCGTCGGCGACGCCTAGTAGCCTGCCGCCCCGGCCGCCGGCACCAGAAGCAGAAACGACATCGGGCGCGAGTTGACAGCTGCTGTCTAACTCGCACCCGATGGTTTTGGCAGTGGCGCTACTGCTTGTGCTGCTTGTGTTGCTGGCGCTGTCTACGCTGCTCGCGGTTTGCAGTGCGGATAGCGCGCGTCTCGGTCGATACCTCGCCGTCGTTCGAACCCTGACCGACGCTCGCAGCGGGCTGGTTGCGCTGCACGGTGCGCAGTAGTCGCGTTTCGGGCTTCTGGCCAAGCTTGCCGATCTTTTGCAGGTTACGGCGGGCAACCGGCCAGAACACCACGAGCACTGCCACCGAGATGAGTGTCGACCACACCTGTACGCGGGTTTCAGGCAGGATGATCATGATTACGACCACGCCGATGATCCCAACAATGGTGAGGATTGCCAGCCACGGGTGGAACCACATCTTGAGTTCGAGCCGGTCGGCCTCTTGTTTGGTCATCTGCTGACGCATCCGAATCTGAGTGAGGGCGATGAACGCATACACCAGCAGCGCCACCAAACCGGCCGAGTTCATGATGAACGTGAAAATACCGCTGTCGGGCAGCAAGAAATTGATGACCACCGCGGCGTAACCGCCGATGGTGGAGGCAAGTACCGCCATTACCGGTACACCGTTGCTGGCGCGCTTACCGATGAACTTCGGCGCCAGACCCTCATCACTAATCGCCGCGAACATTCGCGAAGCCGAGTAGATACCCGAGTTCAGCACCGAGAACACAGCTGTGAGCAACACCGCGCTCATGATGATCTCGGCAGCGTGTGCCGCACCGGGGCCGAAGAACGGCGCGAAAATCTGACCGAACACGTAGGCAAAGGGGCTGATCTGGTCGGGGTCGGGCAACTGGTTCCAGGGCACGATGGCC
This sequence comes from Gulosibacter sp. GYB002, assembly GCF_036577665.1. Lineage (NCBI taxonomy): Bacteria > Bacillati > Actinomycetota > Actinomycetes > Micrococcales > Microbacteriaceae > Gulosibacter > Gulosibacter sp. GYB002. The sequence goes on from NZ_JARBDD010000001.1 coordinate 56,944, forward strand.
AGGATGAGCGTCACACCACCGATGAAGAACAGCATGATTCGCCACACCACGGCGTTGGTGGCGCGAGTGACGCCCTTTTTGGGGTCCTCCGACTCGGCGGCAGCCATCACGGCGATCTCGGTGCCGAAGTACGAGAAGATCACCAACGCCACACCCGAAATCACGGCCCACCAGCCGTAGGGCGCGAAACCACCCTCGGCGTTGACGATATTGCCGAACGAGAAGCTGGCGCCCGGCCACAGGCCAAAGGCAAACAGCAGGCCGAGGGTGAGGAACACCACGATCGTGGCGACTTTGATGCTCGCCAGCCAAAATTCAATCTCACCGAATGATCGCACCGAAACCAGGTTGGCGATCGTGAAGATGAGCATCACTGCGATTGAAAACACCCAGTCTGGGATCATCGGGAACCAGCCGTGCAGCGTCGCACCACCGACCACCGCCTCGAATGCGATCACGCCGACCCAGAAATACCAGTACAGCCAGCCAATCAGGTAGCCGGCCCACTCGCCGAGGCCGCGGCGAGCGTACTCCATAAACGAACCTACGGCGGGGGATGCGACGGCCATCTCGCCGAGCATCCGCATCACCAAAATGACCAGCAGGCCGCCGATGCTGTACGAGACCAGGGCCGCGGGGCCAACCGATCGGATCACGTTGCCAGAGCCGACAAACAGGCTGGCACCGATAATTCCGCCGAGGGTGATCATCGTCACATGGCGATTGCTGAGTTTTTTCGTATTGTCGGCTGCCTCGGTTGCAGGCTGAGCCGAATTTTTAGAACCATTCGACATTGCGTAACTCTCCAGAATGCGCAGTGCGCCGTGAGTGCGGCCGGAACAGCTTTGAGATACCGAGCCGCTTGGATGGTCCTCTTTCGTAGCGGGCAACTTCGTCGCAGACCGAATGGCGAGGGCCTACATACACCGTACGCCTGAGTGGAGCCTGTGCCAAGGGGAATTGCGGATATGCACAAAAGATTTACGAAAATCGAGGCGTCTTAAGCTGATTAGCACGCGCATGCCCTGCAGTCATGCCGAAGTTCGCGCTGTTTATTCGTACCAAACACTTTCGAGGGTGATCGCCTCGGCGGGGGTTGCCTGACGCCCGGCGAGTGCCACATATGACTGTGCGTGGGGCGCGAATCGGGCTCGCTCTTCAGCAGTCAGTTCGCGCCGCACCCTGGCCGGAACGCCCGCGGCAAGCATCCCATCTCCCACCTCGGCCCCCTCGAGCAGCACCGCACCAGCGGCAATAAGCGACTGGGTGCCGACCCGCGACTGGCTCAGCAGTGCCGCGCGCATCCCCACCAGCGTGCCATCGGCCACAGTGGTGCCGTGCAGCATCGCCGCATGCCCGACAATCACGCCGTCACCGAGCACGCAGGGGGCATCCGCATCCACATGCACCACGGTGCCGTCCTGCACATTGGTGCCGGCGCCGATGCGGATGCCGCCCGAGTCGCCACGCAGCACACAGCCGTAAAAGATGCTCGAATCGGGGCCGATTTCAACATCGCCAATAATGGTCGCGTTCGGAGCGATCCAGGCGCTGCGATGGATGCGTGGCAATTTACCGGCAAAGGGCAGGATGAGCGGTTGGGCAGCAGATACTTGAGCGGTCATGCCGCCGAGTCTGGCATGTGTGGCTGATCACGGCGGGGGAGACAGCCAAGCTCACACTGCACGCGCGCGGTAGAAGCGGGTAGAATCGGGTCATTATGGCCATGTTCGGGAATCTCTCTGACCGTCTCGTTGAAGCCCTCGGCAATCTGCGCTCGAAGGGCAAGCTCACGGCAGCCGATGTCGACGGTACCGTTCGTGAAATCCGTCGCGCGCTGCTCGAAGCCGACGTCGCGCTACCGGTGGTGAAAGAGTTTGTTGCGCATGTGCGCGAGCGAGCGCTGAGCGACGATGTGAACCGGGCACTCAACCCCGCCCAGCAGGTCGTGCAGATTGTGAACGAGGAGCTCATTCGCATCCTCGGCGGCGACCAGGCCCGAGCACTGCAGCTGGCAAAACAACCGCCCACCGTCATCATACTGGTGGGTCTGCAGGGTGCCGGTAAAACCACGCTGGCCGGAAAACTCGCCAAGTGGCTGGTTGAACAAAAACACTCGCCGATGCTTGTGGCCGCCGACCTGCAGCGTCCAAACGCGGTGACGCAGCTGCGGATTGTCGGTGACCAGGCAGGCGTCCCGGTGTTCTCACCCGAACCCGGTAACGGTGTGGGCGACCCGGTGCGGGTGGCGCGTGAATCGATGCGGATCGCGCGCGACAAGATGCACGATGTGGTCGTCATCGACACCGCGGGCCGGCTCGGTGTTGACGAGGTGCTGATGCAGCAGGCGCGCGATATTCGCGATGCTACCCAGCCCGACGAAATTTTGTTCGTGATCGACTCGATGATCGGTCAGGATGCGGTCGCAACCGCAAAAGCCTTCCACGACGGTGTCGGCTTCACCGGTGCTGTGCTGACCAAGCTCGACGGTGACGCGCGCGGTGGTGCCGCGCTGTCGGTGGCACAGACCACCGGGCAACCGATTATGTTCGCATCCACCGGCGAAAAGCTTGACGATTTCGAGGTGTTCCACCCAGACCGGATGGCATCGCGCATCCTCAACATGGGTGACGTGCTCACTCTTATTGAGCAGGCGCAGAAGGCGTTCGATGAGGAAGAGGCGCGCAAAGCCGCCGAAAAACTTGCCAATGAGCAGTTCACGCTGAATGACTTCCTGAAGCAGATGCAGCAGATCCGCAAGGCGGGCAACTTCAAGAAGATGATCGCCATGCTGCCGGGCGTGCCAAAAGAAATGAAGGCCGCGATTGACGACTTCGACGAATCGGCACTCGTGCGCATCGAGGCGATTATTCAGTCGATGACCCCGCTCGAGCGTGAACAGCCGAAGGTGCTTAACGGTTCGCGCCGGGCTCGTATCGCCCGCGGTTCGGGTACTTCGGTGAGCGAGGTCAACGACCTCGTGAAGCGCTTCGAGCAGATGGCAAAAATGATGAAAAACGTCGCTCGTGGCGGAATGCCGCAGATCCCCGGGATGCCGGGGATGGGTATGCCCGGCGGCGGGCGTGCCGCGCAGCGCAAGCAGGCGGCGAAACAAAAAAACAAGGGCAAGGGGCGGCGAGTGTCGGGCAACCCCGCCAAGCGCGAGGCGGCCGCTGAACAGACCGCGGCGAAGCAGTCTGGTGCGGCATTTGGCGGCAGCGCCTTTGGTGCCGGTGCCGGGGCTGGTGCCGCATCGGGTCAGCCAACCCCGGAAGAGCTCGAAAAACTGCAGCGCTTCCTGAAACAGTAGCGAAGCAGCTCGGCTACTGCTGTTCGCGCTGCCAGGCCTCGTAGAGGTCGGGACGCACACGTCGGGTGCGGTCAACCTGCTGTTCGTGACGCCACTGCGCCACCCGACCATGATGCCCCGAAAGCAACACTTCGGGCACTTCGTATCCGCGCCACTGGGCAGGCTTGGTGTAGCTCGGATATTCGAGCAGCCCCTGCTCGTGTGATTCTTCAACGAGTGATTCGGGGTTTCCCACCACGCCCGGAACCAGCCGCCCAAACGCCTCGATCATGGCCATGACCGCCACCTCGCCGCCGTTGAGCACATAGTCGCCCAGTGAAATCAGTTCGACCCGTGCGCGCGTGGCCGCCCAATCGAACACGCGCTGATCGATACCTTCGTAGCGGCCGCATCCAAAAACGATGTGCGACTCGGCGGCGAATCGACGTGCGGTGGGCTGCCGGAACACTTCGCCAGCGGGGGATGGAAAAACAATCAGCGGCGGCTCGTCCGACTCGCTCGCCTGCAAGATCGCATCGAGTGTTTCACCCCACGGCTCGGGGTTCATGACCATGCCCGCACCACCTCCGTAGGGGGTGTCGTCAACGGTGCGGTGTCGATCGTGGGTGGCATCGCGCAGGTCGTGCACGTGCAGGTCGATGATGCCGCGCTCGCGCGCTTTGCCCAAAAGCGAAATGTCGAGGATGTCGAAAAACTCGGGAAAGATCGTGATGATATCGACGCGCATTAGTGACTCAAATATTTGGCGGGTTCGGGCGAGGGGGAGGGGGAGGGGGAGGGCGTGACCGGTGTGATGCCGTCACGCATCCCGGTGGCAAGCTGGGTGATGACGCCGGCAAGTGCCCCGGTGAGCAGCGCAGTAGTAGTGGCGGTGAGCGGATCTGCCACCACCAGCAGCACCGCGACGGTGGTGAGCAGGGCTACCGACCAACCGGCAGTATCGGCCCGATAGTTGTGATGGGCGCGCACCGCGGCCGAGGTGATGTACAGCATCGCGGTTGCCGCCGCACCGAGGCTGAGCAACAAAATGGCCTCGCCGCTGAGCGAATAGGTGGGGCCGACCAGCTGCAGCAGGATCGGGCCGAGGAACCACAGCAGGGCGCTTACCGGGAGGCCGAGCGCGACCACCCAAATCGTTGGGACCAACAGTGCGGCGATCCCGCGGTGCTGTCGCTCATGGAAGTAGGCGGTGAGCGCGTTCTGGAAGGAGGTTACCGGGGTGAGCATAGCGCCGCGCACCATGGTGAGTGCGAGCATCAGGTTTCCGAGCACAAGCGGTTCGATATCCGGCTGCAAAAACCGCAGCAGAGCCGGGGCCCCGGCAATCAGCGCGCTGGGTATCGCCGACCGGCCAGTGGCGGCCAGTGCAACCAGCAAAAACTGCGGCATCGGCAGATCGGTACGCAGCTTACGACAGGCTCGTCCGGCCGGTGTGGCAAAGAGCATGATCGGAGTGACGATGGCGCCGGCGATCGCGGCATACATGAGCCCCGAAACAATATCGCCAAAACAGGCGGCAACAATCACCACGAGCAGCCGCGCGGCAGCCTCAGCACTGATCAACCAGCCGAACGCCTGCCAGCGGCCAGTGCCGCTGAGCAGTCCCGCCAGGGCCGCCTGCAGCACCACTAGTCCCGCCGAAACTGCAAATAGCAGAGTGGCCAGGGGCTGCGCCATTCCCACAAGCAGCACCGGCGCCCACAGCGGGGATGCAGCGGCGGTCAGTGCCGTTACGAGCGTGCCCGCCCACAGTGCGGCAACCACCGGCCGCGCGCCGGGCTCGTTTGGGCTGGTCGGAAACGGGTCGGGAACGGTTCGTTCGCGCCCCGCGAGGATTTCATCGGCGGTGCGATCTTCAATAACCGTGAGACCGAGCGGACCGCTTGAAATAACGAGTTCTTCGGCGTCGTCGATGCCGTTGTCATTTGCATCAATGATCGGTCGACCCTGCTGCGCGCCCGCGCGGCGCACACCGGCCGAGGTAGTACGCATAAAACCCTGCAGCGAGGCGATTACCGCGAAACAGAGCGACCAGAGCACGATGAATTCGGTGAATCGATCGGCCGTGAGCGTGGTCGCTGCAATAAATACGACAACGTAGGCGAGCACCCCAGAGCCCACTGTCGCGAACGTAACCCAACGCATCCGTCAACTCACCGATCTATCTGTAAAAGTGCTTCCTGCGAAAGTGCTTCTTGTGAAAGCGCTTCCTGTGAAAGTGCTGGTAGCCACACTAGTCGGTATTTATGTCGAACAGTCCTCCGGGCGGAGTCACGGTAATGGTGCTGTTTGAGATGTTGACCTCGGGCACGATTTCTTTGACAAACGGCACAAAGACATCGCCGGTATCGGTTTTGACCACGATGAGGTCTTGGGCGGGGAAGTGGTCGACGCGGACGACGGTACCCACGGCCTCGCCGGCAACCATGACAGTGAGGCCGATCAGTTCGTGGTCGTACCAGGTGTCGGGGTCAAGCTCTTCGGTGTCGTCTTTATCAACCCAGAGAATCGCGCGGATGAGCGTCTCGGCGGTGGTGCGGTCTTCGACACCCTCGAAAAAAACAACCGGCGCGTCATTGAACCAGCGCAACTCGCGCAGCACAATCGACTTTCCCCGCCAGGGCGAATCGATGGGCACCTGCAGCGAGAACGAAGCTCCGGGTACGAAACGACGCTCGGGTTCATCGGTGTACAGCTCGAGCTTGATCGCGCCCTTGAGGCCGTGAGCCTTGACTAGCCGGCCGACGCGAAGCTGCGTGATACCGGACTGCTTGGGAGCCAAGATTAGTCATCCGCCACGTCGACGCGGACGCGGCGGCCATCGGCGAGCGCGGTCACCAGGGTGCGCAGCGCCTTGGCGGTGCGGCCCTGACGGCCGATGACGCGGCCGAGGTCCTCGTGATGGACATGCACCACGAGGACCTCGCCGCGAGAGGTTTCGCGCGCGTCCACTCGGACATCGTCAGGTCGATTGACGATGCCTCGTACCAGGTGTTCGAGTGCGGACGCGAGCATTACTACGCCTCGGTGTTCTCGGCGTCGTCAGTTGCTTCAGTAGCTTCGGCTTCGGCAGCTGCTTCTGCTTCTTCTTCTGCAGCGGCGGGAGCCTCAGCCTCAGCCTTGGGCTTGAGCACCGGCTTCTTGTTGGCGTCAGCCTCGAAAGTTTCCTTCTCTGGCTGTCCCTGAACGGTCGACTCGGTCGAGCCTTCGCCGGTGAACTTGCCCCAGTCACCGGTCAGCTTGAGCAGTGCGAGCACGGCCTCGGTGGGCTGAGCACCGACCGAAAGCCAGTACTGAGCGCGCTCCGAGTCGATCTCGATGACCGAAGGCTGGTGGGTGGGGTGGTACTTGCCGATTTCTTCGATAACGCGACCGTCGCGCTTGGTGCGCGAGTCGGCCACAACGACGCGGTAGAACGGTGACCGGATCTTACCGAACCGCTTTAGACGAATCTTGACAGACACGTGTCTCCTGTAGGTGTTGATGAAAAATTCTGAGCATCACAATCAACGGCGTGGGGCGCCATCATTCTGGGGCTCTGGACTGCTGCGCGTTACGAAGAGAGGGTCGTTGACACAGACTCAGCTGTCTATTGTTGCAGATTTCCACCCAGTTCTGCCAGACCAATATGAACGCGGTGCATGAGCGCCTACGATGAATGTCATGCATTTCGCGAATTCACGGCGTTCCACTCTCGGGATTGAGTGGGAACTGGCGCTGGTCGACCCCGTAACCGGTGACCTGGTGGGGCGCGGCGCCGAGGTTGTGGCAGCCGCAGCCAATCAGCACATCGCCGGCGAATTTCTCACCAACACGGTCGAACTGGTTACTGGTGTGTGTGACACGGTGCCGGCAGCTACCGCCGAGCTGCGACAGCTGCGTGATGAACTGATGGTCACGCTTGACCGCCTGGGTATCGGCGTGATCGGCACCGGTACGCATCCCTGGGCCGATTGGCAATTGCAGACCCTTGCGCCCGATGACCGCTATTTGCGCGTTGTTGATCGAGCCCGCCAGTGGGGCCGACAGCTTTCGATTTGGGGGCTGCACATTCACGTTGGGCTGACCTCGCGCGATCACGTCGTGCCAGCGATGCACGCGGTGTTGGCCGACCTGCCGCTGATGCTGGCGCTCACCGCATCCAGCCCGTTCTGGGAGGGGAAGGACACCGGTTTTGCCTCGCATCGCAGCATGATGTTTCAGCAGCTGCCTTCGGCGGGGCTGCCACCGCGGCTGGATGATTGGCGTGAGCTTGACCGCACCGTTTCGGGGATGCTCGCCTCGGGTGCGCTCTTGGATGAGCGTGAACTGCGCTGGGACGTGCGACCTGCCGGTCGTTTCGGCACCCTTGAAGTGCGGGTGTTTGATGCGCCGTCGACCGTAACCGAGGTCGGCGCGGCAGCCGCATTCGTGCAGTGCGTCGTTGAAGAAACGGTGCGAGCGCTCGAGCGCGGTCGGCCGCTGCGGGCGCTGCCGGAGTGGGCGGTGAATGAAAACAAATTCCGGGCGGCCAGATACGGGCTCGACACCGAGTTCATCATCAATGCCGACGGTGGGCTAGAGCCGGGCCGTGATCTGATGGCACGGCGAATCGACGAACTGCTACCGATCGCGAACGACCTAGGATGCGACTCAAAACTGGTGAACTCACTGGCCGTTGCGGAGAGTAATGGCGCCGACCACCAGCGCAGTCTGATGCGCACGCACAGTCGCAGCGGCATGATTGAGGCAATGCGCGCAGCCCTGCGGCAGTAGCGCGGCAACAAACGGGCTGTGCCCAGAGCGAAACTGGGGAAAATTGCCGCCGGCACACGGGATGGCCGGGTAGCGTAAAAGCATGACTTCTGGTGCTCGTTCTTCGGGTATGGCGCGTGTGATGCAGTTCATGCGTCCGGCGGCGCCGTTTATTGTTGCGATTTGGACCGTGGGCGCATGGCTCGTGATGCGTCAGAGCGCCACCGGCTTCCTCGCGCTGTTTATTACGGTGCCGGTCGGATTTTTGCAGCTGGCGACCCTCGGTTTCCTGTTCTGGTTGCGGCCGAGTGCGCGGCTGTCAGGCAGCTACCGCACCGAAGACCTGCTCTGGTATTTCGGCACATTCGCGCTGTGGTTGATCGGGGCCGTGATGCCCTCGGCAACAGCGGCGGGGTTGGTACAGATTCTGGCATTCCTCGTGGGTGCGGTGGCGATCTACCGCATTGGTCGCAGCGCGCAGGAAGAAAACGTCAACGCCATGCGACACCGCTTCGAGCAGGGTGGCTCGGATCAATTTGACGACCCGGCGGCCGATTCGCCCTCCGGGTGGCGACGCACGCGCATTATCACCATCAACACCACACCCGCCCGCCGCGGCGACTCGGTGGGGCACCAAATGGAAGTGGTCGATGGCGAAATTATTGACGAACCCAACCCGCGCATCCGACGTGGCGACGATCCGGATGAATGGACGGCGCGCCCCCACCGCGACAGCTAAGGCGATTTTTTACCTCCGACTGGGGCAATAAGCCCCCGTCAGCTCTTGCCTCGAACCTGTAAATTGTGGAAGAATGATGGCTTGTGCCGCGGCTCGACTCTGCCTCAGGGGACAATCAGCCGACGAGCGCACAGCAACAATCTTTTTATTCGCACCGACCTGAGGCGGGCGAGAGAGTGAATGACCAAAATGGCCAACCTCATTGACCAGATCGACGCACAGTCGCTGAAGGACGTCCCCGATTTCCGTCCCGGTGACACCGTCAAGGTGCACGTCAACATCGTTGAAGGTAACCGTTCGCGTATCCAGGTGTTCCAGGGCGTTGTGCTCGGCCGCCAGGGCGCCGGTATCGGCGAGACCTTTACCGTGCGCAAGGTGAGCTTCCAGGTGGGTGTGGAGCGTGTGTTCCCCGTTCACTCGCCGATCATCGAAAAGATCGAGGTTGTTAGCCGCGGTGACGTTCGCCGTGCGAAGCTCTACTACCTCCGTGACCGCCACGGCAAGGCTGCGAAGATTCGCGAGAAGCGCGCCAACTAGTTGCTTGGGATGCCGATATTCATTCGGTATCCAACAAAAAATCGACGGCCACCGCAGCAATACCCGCGGTGGCCGTCGCTTTACATTAGACTGCGGTGGCTACCTAAGAGCGAGGAGATGCATTGAGCGACGGCTACGAGCTGCCTGAGCTGTCGCCGGATGAACCCGGTGGGCTAGACTTGCTCGCCCCGTACCGGCACGGTGTCGGCAATCGGCACCGGGCGAACGAACATCTGCAGCTTGACGCGAACGGCAAAGTGACCCGGGCCGACGGCGGTGGGTCGTTTTTCCGTGATGTCCTGGTGATCGTGGCACTGGCAATCGTGATCTCGATTGTCGTCAAAACGTTTTTCCTGCGCCCCTTCGCGATCCCATCCGGATCCATGCGCAACACGCTCGTCGAAGGCGACCGCGTACTGGTCAACCTGCTCTCGCCCAGCGTCATCGACATCAACCGTGGCGATGTGATCGTGTTCAAAGACCCCGGCGGCTGGCTGCCGGAAATGTCCCAGCCCGAAAAGCCCTTCCCGGCAGCCATTATTGATGGCGCGCTCGAACTTGTTGGTTTGAAGGCCGAAGAATCGACCGGCCACCTCATTAAACGTGTCATCGGTCTACCCGGTGACCACGTTGTGTGCTGCAACGCATACGGGCAGCTCGAAATTAATGATGTGGCAATCGATGAGCCCTACATCATTCGGCCCAGTGGCGAGAACGCAAGCGGCATCAACTTTGATGTGACGGTTCCCGAACGGTCGGTTTGGGTGATGGGCGACAATCGCTACAACTCAGAAGACTCTCGGTTTCACGAAAATACCCCGACACGCGGGTTCGTGCCCTATGACGATATTGTCGGGCAGGCTTTCGTTATTAACTGGCCACTCGACCGGTTTAGCTGGATTGATAGCTCGTCGCAAACATTCGTGAATGTGCCATCGCGCGAACCGCAGCCGTGACCGAACCCACACTCGAAATCGAACGGCAGCTGCTCACCGAAAACGAGCTCGTAATCGGCGTCGATGAGGTGGGGCGTGGCGCCCTCGCCGGACCCGTAGCCGTGGGCGCCTGTGTGATCGGCCCCGCCCAGATCGAACAGGGCGCGCCCGCCGGCCTGCGTGATTCGAAACTACTGACCGCCAAACGCCGCCTCGCTATCGAACCCGAGGCGCGCGCTTGGGCGCTCGCGAGCGCACTGGGGTGGGCGAGCGCCACCGAAATTGACGAGTACGGCATCGGTAGCTGCCTCGCCAGCGCCGCCATTCGCGCCCTCGCTGAGCTGTGGCAGCAGGGTATCCCTGTCGATCGTGCGGTCATCCTGCTCGACGGCACCCACGACTGGCTCACCGGCGCGATGCACCATCCGCTGCCGGTGGTGGTGCGCACCAAGGCCGACCGTGACTGCGCGGCTGTTGCCGCCGCAGCCATTATCGCCAAGGTAGCGCGGGATGCGCGGATGGTCGCGCTCGCCGAGGCGCATCCGGAATGGGCCGAGTACGACTGGGCATCGAACAAAGGCTACGGCTCGGCGGCCCACCGCGACGTGATCGCGCGGCTCGGCGCCTGCGACGCGCACCGGCGGACCTGGCTCGGGCGCATCCTCGCGGAGTGATGCGCGAGTTGCGTTCGCGTGTGGACTTGAGTGAGTGCGCGCATTATACCGCAATGATGTGAAACTCGCTGTGTTCTCGGCGAATTACCAGGCTGCCCGGCTAGTGTCTCCAGCGAGCAGATCGCCATTCCGACGCGCAATGATGAGCGGCCACCTCGATGGCATCTTCCTCAGGTGTTCGATTCGACGGTCAAAGGAGAAGTGATTTCGATGCGCCGGTTCTTGTCCGGGTCAGTCTTGACCGCAGCAATGGTGCTCGGTGGCGCGACGGCCGCCTTCGCTACGACAGAGTATCCCGCTGAGGGTGGTCGGTGGGATTACGGCTACATCGCGGTGTCCCAAACAATGAACTCCGACTACTACCACGATTCTCGATGCCACGGTTCCAGCGTGAAGCATGGCGTAGATCGGTGGGATCGTTCCGTCGATACCGCCGGCGGATACACGGCTCATGCGGGCCTCGGGTGGGTGGGTGTCTGGGATAACCGGGAGTACTACTACCGCGTTTGCTAGCACCTGACCAAGCGGCTGCGCTCGCCGCCGTGAGGTGGCGAGCGCAGCTGTATTCCCCAAGGAGAAGTCAAATGACGACGTGGGCGCTGCGGGCGATCGCGGCACTGTATGTTGTGATCGCGGCGCTGACAGCGAGCGTGCGACTCGACGTCGCCGAGCGCGCGGTGCCGATGAGCGCGGACGCCGCGTTCACCCTCGACGCGGGCAGTGCATCGCAGCCGAAGGCCGAACTCGCGCCGGGGCTCGCACGCACCGCCGCCGAGGCGGGCGTCGCCATCGCGGTGATCGGCCGCGGCGACGGCGGCGAACGGATCGCCTACTACTTCGGCGCCCCACCGCCGACGGCGAAGTGGTACTCGCCCGAGTTCGGTGCGACGGCGCGGCCGTTCGATCCCGCCTCGACGACGCCGATGACCGGCTCGTACGCGGTCTGGGGCGACCCGGCGAGCCTCGCCGCCGTCGACGCGTGGGCGGCTGCGGCGGGCATCCGCGCTACGCCGATGCAGTTCCCCACCCCGCTCGAACTCACGCTCTCCTCCCTGGCGAAGACTTCGTCGGTGGTGCCGCTGCTCGCACTGCTGCTCGCGATGACCGTGGCCCTGCTCGCCGAGTCGGCGCGGCAGGCGCGGGCGAACACGCAGAAGCTCCTCAGCGGCGTGCGTCCGGGGCGGATCGCGGCCGAGAACGCGCTGCTCGCACTCGGCGCGGTGCTCGTGCCCGGGTTCGTCGGCGCCGCGATGGCGGTCGGCATCGTGGCGCTGCGGTCGGGGGTCGAGTACATCGGGCCCTATGCGATCGGCCTCGCGCATCTCATCGTGCCGTTCGCGGCGCTCGTGCTCATCATCGCCGTCGCGATCACGCTGTTCACCTGGCCGAGCGTCGTGTCGATCGCCGAGCGGCGGAACCCGGTGCGGCACGTCACCGGCGCTGCGGAGGTCGTGAAGGTGCTCGCGCTCGCCGCAGCGATCGCGCTCGTCCCCATCGCGACGAACGGCCTCGCCGCGGCGATCGCCGCCCGCGACGAGGGGACCGTCTGGCATCGATTCGCCGACGCCGTCACGGTGAACAACTTCGGTACCACGCCCGGCACCCCCGAGGACGACGCTGCGGGCGTCGCGTTCGCGGGGGCGGTCGCCGCCGCCGATGCGGGCGGCCGCGTGCAGCTCGCCTACGAGCTCGACGCCTACCGCGAGGCCATCACGGGCTTCAGCGGCGCGTTCGTCGTCAACCGGCACTACCTCGAGACCGCGACGGCGTCGACGCCGGGCGAGCTCGATGCGCGGCTCGCCTCGGTGCCTGCTGGCCACCCGGCGCTCGTCGGCCTCGCCCCCGCACTCGACCTCGCGCTCGCGCCGGCGCTGCGCGGCGATCCGGGCGCCCGATTCACCGCGATGACCTGGCGCGACGGTGCGCTCCCGATCGCGAGCAACGCCTACCTCGGCGCGATGCGGTTCGTCGAGGCGCCGCTGCTGCTCGTCGTCGACGACCCCGGCGGCGCGCTCTCGCCGAGCTTCCTGCTCGCGGCGACCACCCGTGGCGGCGTGATCTTCGACGACGAGACCGCGATGCGCGAGGCGCTCGCCGGCGCCGGGCTCGAGGGCAGGGCGCTGTCGGTCGACGCCGTGGCCGACCAAGGCCTACTCGACCTGCAGCACCGGCAGCAGCTGCTTGCTTCCCGCGTGATCGCCTTCGTGCTGCTCGTGCTCGCCGCCGTGCAGTGCCTCTGGGTGAGCGCGAGCGCGTACGTGCGCTCGCACGCTGAACGGTTCCTGCCGTTCGCGCTGAGCGGGGTGCCGTTCGCCCGCACCTTCCGCGGGCGGCTCACCTGGGAGCTCTCGCTGATCGGCGTACTCACGATCGCTGCGACGATCGTCGCAGCGACGACCGGCGCCGGTCCGATCGGCATCGGCGCCGCCGCCGCGCTCGGGTTCGGCAGCGCGGCCCTCTCGGTGCGGATGCACCTGCTCGACTATCGACGGCTCGTCGCGAACGCGATCGAGCGACGGACCTGACAGGGAGGCTCACATGATCTCGGTGCGGAACCTCGACCTCGTGATCGCCGGACGGCGCATCATCAGCGGACTCGACCTGGACATCGCCGACGGCCGGTCGGTCGCCCTCATCGGTGCGAGCGGCTCGGGGAAGACGACGCTGCTCAACGTGCTCAGCCTCATCCTGCGGCCGACGGCCGGCGATCTCACGATCGACGGTGAGCGGCTCGAGCGCCCGAGCGACCGGCGTCGGCAGCGGTTCTGGCGCGAGCGCGCCGCGTTCGTGCTGCAGAACTACGGGCTCATCGACGACGAGACCGCCGGCTACAACGTGATGCTCAGCGACCCGCCGCTGCGGAAGCACCGGGCCACGACGAACCCCGCCGTGCTCGACGCGCTCGATCGAGTCGGCCTGCGCGAGCGCGTCGCGAGCCCGGTGGCGCAGCTCTCGGGCGGCGAGCAGCAGCGGGTCGGCATCGCCCGCGCGCTGTTCAAGAACGCCGAGTACGTGTTCGCCGACGAGCCGACCGCCTCGCTCGACGCTGAGAACCGCGCCCGGGTCGCCGAGCTGCTGCTGCAGCCCGGCGACCGGGCGCGCACCGTCGTCGTCGCGACGCACGACCTCGAACTCGCCCGCCGGTGCGACGAGATCGTCGACCTCACGCCCTCGGGCGCGAACGCCACAGAGTCCGACGCCCCGGCCTAGACTGGGGTGTTATGAACGAGGACACATTCGACGACTACGAGCGCGGGCTCGAACTGGCGCTTTTCCAGGAGTATCGCGACGTTGCCAAGCAGTTTAAGTACGTCGTCGAAACCGAGCGGCGCTTCTATCTCGCCAACGATGTTGAGCTAGCCCGCAAGGATGCCGCCAACGACTTCTACTTCGAACTCACTATGCGGGATGTGTGGGTTTGGGATATCTATCGCTCCAACCGCTTTGTGAAGCAGGTGCGGGTGCTCACCTTTAAAGACGTCAATGTCGAAGAACTCAATGTGCACGACTTTGAGCTGCCGAAGGAGCTCTCGCTCGACGACTAGGGCGCTTGGCCCCCGCGCCTATTTGCCCACTGAACGGCGCAGATTCGCCATGATCTCGCGCTGATAGGGTGCGATCACCTCGCCCGAGATGCGGCAGTCGAGCACCCAGGTGCCCTCGCCACCGGCGGTGCACCAGGCGGCCCACGAGTCGAGGTCGCTCAGGTGTCGCACCACGGTTGAGTGCGCGCCCACGCCCAGTGCGAGCTGCGCGAAGTCGACCTCATCGATGCGCATCGGCCGCTGGTCGAGCCCGAGCGTGCCGTACTGCGTGGTCTCGGCGGTGTAGGCGGCGTCGTTGAAGACGACGACGGTGGCGCGGCGAGCACTGCGCACGAGCGAGTCGAGATCGGCCAGCCCCATGAGCCCGCCGCCATCACCGGTCGGCACCACGAGCATCCTCTCACCCGCGGCGACCGCTGCGCCCGGCGCCGAGGGGAAGCCGAGCCCGATCGACTGATAGTGCGTGCCCACCAGCACCATGCTGCCGACGCTCGGCACCCGCAGGTGGGTGTTGGGCCAGCCGATGAAGTGGCCGCCATCGGTGCACACCAGGCGGTTATCGGGCAGCTGCGCGTCGATTGCACTGATCAGCCCGCGCGGGTCGAGGCGGCCATCGGCGGCAAGCTCGGGGCGCTCACCGCGGTCGAACTGCGCGTCAGCCACCTCATCGGCGACAAGACCCGGCCAGGTGTCGTGCTCCGGCCCAGCGATCGCGTCCAGCAGCGACAGGGCGGCCGCGCGGGCATCGGCGCGCAGATACTCGCTGACGGCCGGATGCGTGGGCGACTCGGCGATCCCGACCTGCGCGAGCGTCGCCTGCGGGAAAAGCCCGCCGAAGCCCATCGTGAACTGGTTGAGCCCGGCGCCGAAGGCCACCACGAGATCGGCCTGGCCGAGATAATCAGCCGTGCGCGGCGACGAGAACCCGCCGCACACGCCGGCATCGAGCTTGCGGCCGGCGAAAAGACCTCGCGCGGGCGCGGTGGTGACGGTGATGGCGCCGAGCCGGTCAGCGAGCTCGGCGAGTTCACTACCGGCATCGCGCGCACCGACACCGCCGAGAATCACCGGGCGAGCGGCGCCGGCGAGCAGCGCCGCGAGCTTCTCGATGCCCTCGGCGCTCGGTTGCGCGGGCTCGGGCAGGCTGAGCTGCGGATTGAACTCGGGCTCAGTGGTTTTGGCGGTGGGGAGGTCGTAGGGCAGCGCGAGCACGACCGGCGTGCCGCCGCCGAGCGCGAGCTCGAGGGCACGCACCGTGTCGGCGCCGGGAGTCTGTGCCGTGACGGTGATGGTCTCGACGCCGCAGGCGCGGGCGAGTGCCACCTGGTCAACATCCCAGGGGCGCCGGCCCGAGGTGGGTTCGTCGCCTACCAGCACGATCATCGGGCAGTGTGCCATCGCGGCCTCGGCGAGCGAGGTGAGGGTGTTGGTGAATCCGGCGCCGTAGGTGGTGGTGGCGATTGCCAATTTGCCGGATGCGCGCCAATAGGCGTCGGCGGATGCGACGGTGGCGGTTTCGTGCCTAACGGCGGTGTAGCGGGCGTCGGTCAGACGCAGCAGCGCGTCGACGACGAAGGCGTTGCCGTTACCTAGCAGGCCGAACACCTCGGTGGCGTGGGCCCCGAGCACCTGGGCAACACGTTCGGCAACCGTGGGCATAGTGACTCCTGAATTTCGCATCGTTGCGGAACCCTCCTGTGCAGACTGTAGTCGAAACTCGTTGATGAGTGTGCAGGATGTGGGTGTAGGTGTGCTTGGTGGATGCGGTTTGTCAGGTCTAGCTCATGGGCTCTGGGGGATACTGCATCCCCGCACACTGTGGAGAGTTAGGGTAGCCTTATCTAAGTCAAATGGTGGGTGTTGTGGATGCGCAGATCTGCTCGGCGCTGCTGCGCATGACAAGCGAATAATAGACAACCACCTGCCTGGAATCCAAAGAGAGAGAAAGCTCTGCATGGCGAAACGCGGCTTCTCCGGGGTGCTCATGCGAGCCTACGGAGCCACAGACCACGAAGCGACTGTGACCCGCGTGGAATATCTCACGGAAGATTTTCTGCGCATCTGGTTCGTCTCCGAAACCCTCCTGCAGGACGCCGCCATTGGCCCCACTGCCTATCTACGATTCTGGTTCCCCGATCCGGAGCAACCGGATGTGGAACAGCAGCGCGCCTACACCGTTATTGAGGCAGATCTCTCGACCGGCACCTTCGCGATTGACGTGTTGCTGCACATCCCAGCCGGCCCTGGTTCGGCATGGGCAAAGCAAGCGACAGTGGGACAGACGATTCCAGTCACCTCTCTGGGCTCAAAAGAGTTCGCAATTCCCGAAGAACTCCCCGCCGGCTACCTCATCGTCGGCGACGCCGCATCCATCCCCGCCATCAACGCCATCCTCAACGAGCTGCCGCCGCAACTTCCCGCCGAGGTGTACCTGGAACAAGCCCGCGAAACCGACCGCGACATCCCCCTGTCGCAGCATCCACGCGCGGAGATTCACTGGGTGCAGCGCGCCGATGAAGCGTCACTCGCCAACTCGATTGCAGCTCGTGACTGGTCGAACTGGGCAGCCTGGGTGGCCACCGAATCAGGCAGCCTCAAGCACCTGCGCACTCGGCTGCGGGACGATTTCGGCTTCCCAAAACAAGAGATCACTGCTCAGGCGTATTGGTACTGGGGGCGCGCATTCGGTAAAAACCGTGCCAAGGCTGAGCCGATGCCGCTCGACACCAAAACCGCTGCGGCCGCAACTCCCGAATCGGCTCCGATGCCAGAGCCGACACCGACACCCGAGCCGGCCACGACAGCCGTCGCACCCCGCGGTAATTGGCACTCCACAGGCGGCCGAAAGCTGCTGGCACCCCTCAAACCCACCATCATCGCCGCCGCCATCATTCAGGTGCTGGTGACGCTCATTGAGCTCGCGCCCTTTGTTCTCATCACCGAACTGGCTCGGCAACTGCTCATTGGTGCATCCACAGACACCCTCATCACACTCGGTATCTGGGCCGCAGCGCTGCTGGGGGCCGGCGTATTTCTCAACCTCGCGCTCACCACCTGGCTGCACTGGGTTGATGCGCGATACGGCTACACGCTGCGCCGGCGCCTGCTCGACAAACTCGCGCGCCTGCCACTTGGCTGGTTCACCGCCCGAGGGTCGGGCCAGGTCAAGCAGATTGTGCAAGACGATACGCTCGCAATGCACTACCTGGTGACCCACGCAGTACCCGATGCGGCAGCCGCCATCACCGCACCCATCGCCGTATTCATCTACCTCTTTATTGTTGATTGGCGGCTGGCACTGCTGCTGCTGTTGCCGGTCGTCGCCTATCTGGCAGTGATGGCGGTGATGGTCGTGCAATCGGGGCCGAAGGCTGCCGAATCGATGCGCTGGGTAGAACGGATGAACACCGCCGCCAACTCCTATCTCGAGGGTCAGCCCGTCATCCGAGTGTTCGGTGGTGCCACCGCATCACACTTCCAGAAACGGTTGCACGAATACATTACGTTCCTCTCCGACTGGCAGCGACCGCTCGCGAAATACCGCACCTTCCTCGACCTGGTCACTCAGCCCACAACGTTTTTGCTGCTGACCGTGGTCTTTGGCGCCCTATTCATCAGCATCGGTGTCATGGAGCCGCTCGCGATCCTGCCGTTCCTGATTCTCGCCCCGACCTTCGGAACCCGACTGCTCGGCATCGGATACGGATTGAGCGATCTGCGCACCGGTTTGCTTGCCGCCCGCCACATCAACACCACGCTCGAAGAAACCGAACTCGACACCCAGCCAGCGCTCGAAAGCGAAGCTGCCGACACCCCCGGCCGAGTGGTGTTCGACGACGTCACGTTCGGATACCTCCCCGGGTTGCCGGTGATCAAGAATGTGTCACTCACACTCGAACCGGGGACAGTGACGGCGCTGGTTGGGTCGTCCGGGTCGGGTAAGTCGACACTGGCCGCGCTATTGGCGCGCTTCTACGATGTCGACACCGGCAGTATCACTGTCGGCGGTCGCGACCTGCGCCGGCTCTCACCCGACGAGCTGTACCAACGAATCGGCTTCGTGCTGCAGGATGTGCAGCTCGTTGACGGCACCCTGCGCGAGAACATAGCACTCGCGGTGCCGGAAGCAAGCGACGAGCAGATCGAGTCGGCCGCCCGGGCGGCACAGATTCACGACCGCATCAGCGCGCTACCCGACGGCTACGCCACCCGCAACCGCGAACAAGTATCGCTCTCTGGCGGCGAACAGCAGCGCGTAACGATTGCTCGCGTCATCCTCGCCGACACCGAGGTGCTGGTGCTTGACGAAGCCACATCGTTTGCCGATCCAGAATCGGAACATCTGGTGCAAGCGGCGATCGACGAACTCACGGCCGACCGTACCGTGCTGGTGATCGCACACCGGCTGCACACAATTGCCGGGGTCGACCAGATTGTGGTGATGGACGACGGACAAATCGTCGAAACCGGCACCCACGACGAACTGCTCGCGCTGCGAGGACACTATCACCGGCTATGGCTCGCCGGCGGCACCACAACAGGCGCAATCGTGGAAGGTAGCCGGCAATGATCCGCACACTATTCGCACTCATCCCGCTCGATCAACGCCGAGTATTTTTCGCGTTTATTGGCCTTACGCTACTGAGCGTCATCATGCGTGCGCTCGCGGTGGTACTGCTCATCCCCGTATTGGGGTCGCTGCTCGGTAACGACCCCGCCACAGCCTGGCCGTGGGTGGGAATGCTGCTGCTGGTAATCGGCGGCGAGTTCGTGATTGCCACCTTCGCCTCGCGCATCGGCCTCGACACTGGGTTTGCGTTGCTCGACACCGGTCAGGAGACCGTCTCGAAGCGCTTGGCAGCGGTGGAACTCGACTGGTTCACCGCCACCAACACGGCCACGGCACGACAAGCAATCGCTGCCACCGGCCCCACGCTTGTGGGACTCGTCCTCTATTTTATTGGCCCATTCATCAGCGCCGTCATCATGCCGTTCATGATCGCGCTCGCGCTGTTGTTCGTGAAATGGCAGCTCGGGCTAGCGGCGCTCGCCGGCGTACCACTACTGCTGGGAGCGTTCGTTGCAGCGCGCAGACTCGGCGAACGGTCGGATGCGGTGGCCGTCGAAGCCAACACCACGCTCTCAGAACGCATCATCGAATTCGCGCGAACGCAGCCGGTACTGCGCTCGGCACGTCGCGTCGACGCCGAACAGGGGCGCGCCGGGCAGGCGCTCGCGGCGCAGCGCCGCTCCATGCTCCGGCAGCTTGTGTTCCAGCTTCCCGGCCAAATCGTGTTCGGTGTCGCCAGCCAACTCGCGCTGATTTTGCTGGCAGGCACCGCGGTAGTGCTGGCGATCCATGGCCAGCTAGCACCGGCGGAAGCCATCGTGATGATCGTGGTGATTGTGCGCTACCTCGAACCCTTCACGGTGCTCGCGGAGCTGTCGTCAGGCGTGGAAACGGTGTCGAACACTCTGCAGCAGATTCACTCGGTGTTCGAGGCGCCAGTTGCCGAAACCGGACAGTTGACGCATCCGTATCAGCAAGCTCCCACGATCGAACTGCGCGATGTGAGTGTCAGCGTCAACGCCGATCAGCCGGTGCTCAGCGACATCAACCTGCAGTTCGAGGCTGGCACAACCACCGCCATTATCGGACCTTCAGGATCGGGGAAAAGCACGCTGCTTTCGGTGATCGCCGGGCTAAAGCAACCAACAAGTGGCAACGTGTTCTTCGACGGAGTCGCCGTAAGCGATCTCGACGCGGAATCGAAGCGGGAACTGGTTAGCGTCGTGTTCCAGCAGCCGTACCTGTTTGACGGCACCATCCGCGAGAACGTCCTCGCCGGCGACCCCGACGCGGATGATGCTCGGGTGGCGCTAGCTGCGCGAGCGGCCCGAATTGACGGATTGCTCGCCGACCGCGTGGAGACCCAAACTGGGCGCGTCGGCGAGGGCGGCACCGCGCTGTCTGGCGGCGAACGACAGCGCGTATCGATTGCGCGGGCGCTGCTGAAACCCGCGCCAGTGCTGTTGATTGATGAGGCAACCAGTGCACTCGACAACGACAACGAAGCCGCGATCAACGATGCCTTCGCCGAAGACGAACGATCCCAAACGAGTGTCATCGTGACCCACCGGCTCAGCAGCCTGAAGCACGTCGATCGAGTGATTGTGCTGGACGGCGGTCGAGTGGTGGAAGATGGCGCACCTGCCGAGCTGGCCCAGGCGGGCGGCCGCTTCGCAGCGTTCTGGCAGCACCAAGAAGCGGCAACTGGGTGGCGGCTTGGTCGTGGGCGCTAGTTTCTCTGCTTGGGGATGAGCTGCACGGAAGATTTGGGGGTCAGGATTGCGGATAACGCATCCTGACCCCCAAATCTTCCGCTGAACTCACTGGCGCGCGACCGGCGCATAGCGGTACTGAGTGCGTGTTACCGACCCCAGTTCATACAGAACACGATCCACGGCAGCGCCACGATGTCGATTAGCACCGCACCCGCCAGCGGCACGATCAGGAACGCACGTTCAGAACGCACCTCGAATCGCTGATTGAGTGCATCCATATTTGCCATCGCATTTGGCGTACCCCCGAGACCATGGCCGAGCATCCCGGCCACCATCGTGGCGGCATCGTAGTTGCGGCCCAGCAGCGGGAAGACCACGAACAGGGTGAACAGAATGATGAAGATCACCTGCACCGCCAGCAGGGCCAGCAGCGGCAGTGCGAGGGCGGCGAGGTCCCAGATCTGCAGGCTCATCATCGCCATCGTCAAGAAGAAACCGAGCGTGAACTTCGAGATCAGCCCCACTGCGGCATCGTCGAGGTCGACCAGTTTGACGTGATCGTTGATATTGCGGAACACCACCGCCACGACCATCGCGCCCACATAGCCCGGCAGCGAGAAGCCGGTGGTGTCGCTGAACCACTCACCCAGCAGCGTGCCGAACACCATGATGACGCCGATGGTCACAAACGCATTGAGCAGCGGCCGATAGAAGGCACCGCGCTCGGGTTCGGCTGATTCTCGTTTGCTGAGAAGAATTTGGTCGTGGTGGGGTGATGTGCGTCTCGGCTTGCCTCTCGCCCGCATCCTGTGGGGCGCATCCCGTAGCCCGGGCACCCTGTGGAAACCGATTGCTCCACAGAGACCTCCCCGCCGCAGCCAAGCCGAACGAACTTGCGCCACAGTACTGGCACATCCACACAGGAGGTGTCATGAACCAACGCATCGCCCTCGGTCGCCGCGGCGAAGACCTGGCGCTCACCTATCTCGAACAGGCCGACTACGAGATCCTCGACCGCAACTGGCGCTGTCGCGCCGGCGAAATCGACATCGTCGCGCGCGACGCCCGCTACCTCGTCTGCGTCGAGGTGCGCACTCGCAGCGGTAGTGGTTTCGGGCATCCGCTCGAAACGCTCACCCCCGAAAAACTGCTGCGGATGCGCGACCTCGCGCTCGCCTGGCGCGCTGAACATCCCGAGTTCTCGGGCATGCTGCGTCTCGACGCCATCGGGGTGCTGCTGCCACCGGGTGCCGAACCGCAGCTGCGGCACATCGTCGGCGTCGGAACGAACAACTGATGCTCGGCGTACCGGTTCGCACCTGGGCGATGGCACTCCAGGGGCTCGGTGGCCAACCCATCGAGGTGCAGGCGGTCGTGCTCTCGGGGCTGCCGCGAGTGATCGTCGTCGGGCTACCGGATGCGGCGATCGGCGAGTCAGCCGACCGCATCCGCGCCGCTTTCGGTTCGCTCGGCAAGAATCTGCCGCCGCACCGCATCACGCTCAACCTCTCGCCGGTCGACCTCCCCAAACACGGCGCCGGCTTCGACCTCGCGATGGCCGTCTCGCTGCTCGCGGTCAGCGGAGTGATCAACGCCGCGGCACCCTCGCAGGCGGTGCATATCGGTGAGCTCGGGCTCGATGGCGCGGTGTTGCCGGTGCGGGGTGTGCTGCCAGCGGTGGCCGCCGCGCGCGATGCCGGATACGCAACCGCCGTCGTACCGCGAGCCTGTGCATCCGAAGCCGAACTCGTCAGCGGCATCCGCATCGTAGCGGTCAGCTCGCTCCACGAGCTCGCGAGTCACTATGGCGGCGAAATCAAGGCCGCGCCTCCCGAGCGGCCCGCGCTCGCGGTCGCCGGCGCCGGTGCGGTGACGGGCGCGGCTGTGCCCGATCTCGCCGATGTGCTCGGGATGGAGGATGCGGTGCGGGCACTCGTGATCGCCGCCGCCGGCCGCCACCACCTGAGCATGATCGGCCCGCCGGGAAGCGGCAAAACGATGCTCGCCGAACGGCTGCCGGGCATCCTGCCGCAGCTCGACGTCGAGGCCGCGGTGACGGTGGCAGCGCTGCAATCGCTGTGCGGCATCCCGATCGGCAATGAGCTCAACCGCACGCCGCCGTTTCAGGCGCCGCATCACAGCGCCACCCAGGTGGCGCTCGTGGGTGGCGGCAGCGGCAACCGCATCAATCCGGGTGCGATCTCACTGGCCTCGCACGGCGTGCTCTTTCTGGATGAGGCGCCCGAGTTCGCGCGCACGGTGCTCGATGCGCTGCGGCAGCCGCTCGAATCGGGCGAGATCACCATCCACCGGGCGCGCACGAGCGCCACCTATCCCGCGAACCCGCAGTTGGTGCTGGCGGCGAACCCGTGCCCCTGCGGCAATGCGGATGTGCCGGGCGCCGAGTGCAGCTGCGCGCCGAGCGTGCGGCACCGATATCTGCGTCGGCTCAGCGGGCCGCTGCTCGATCGCATCGATCTGCAGGTGCGAGTGGTGGCGCCGAGCGTGGCGGCGATGCGGCTGACTGCCAGCGGTGAGCGGGGCGCACTATCGACGGCGGATGCGGCGGCGCAGGTGCTCGAGGCGCGCGAGCGGGCGCGGTTGCGGCTGGCGCCGCTCGGGTTCGCGGTGAACGCCGAGGTGGATGCCGCCTCGCTGCGCCGGCCCGAACTGCGCCCCGAACCGGGAGCCGCGCAGCCACTCGATCAGGCGCTCGAGCGAGGCCTGATCACCATGCGGGGATACACGCGCGTGCAGCGCACCGCCTGGACCATCGCCGATCTTGCCGGCGCCGATCGCCCCATCCACGACCACATCACCGAGGCGCTGTGGTTTCGCACCTCGACGCGCAACTGAGCCGCGCATCCTGCCGGTGCCGCAGCCGCGCATCCCGACCCCTTCTTCTCATACCGAGCTTTTTGATCCAGAGCTTTTTGACCCCGAGGAGCACGATGACCGTCGAACCAACCACTAGTGCACTGACCGATACTGACAAGTTCGAGCTCGCTGCGACTGAGCCCGCTGCGATCGAGCCTGCGCCAGCTGAGCCTGTACCGATTGATGTCGTGACCGGCTCGACCGCAGCAGGGTCCGTGCATCCCGAACCGAACGAATCCGAGGCCGACTCGGCCGGTGCCGAGCTGACGCAGCTGCTGGCGCCCGATCCCGAGCTTGTTGCGGCGCTGCATCCCTATCTCGCGGCCCTGCGCCGCGACCTCCCCGAGGCGGATGCGGCGCGGCTGGCCGCCTATATCTGCTGGTCGGGCATCTGCGAACCCGGTGACGCTGCTGCCGGCGCCCTGGTCGCGCAGTTTGGGCCCGAAACGGTGTACGCGCTGTTCGCAGGTAAAGAGGAGCAGCTCTACCGGCTGATTGAGCAGCACCACCTCGATGAGTATCAGGCCTGGGGCGCGGCGTTTGCACGGTGGCGGCCGCGGCTGCGGCACGAGCGCATGGTCAGTGCCTGCCACAATGCGGCGCAGCTGGGGGTACGGTTGCTCGTGCCCGATGATCCGCAGTGGCCCGCGGGCCTGGATGCGCTCGGCGAGAGCAGTCCTCATGTGCTGTGGGTGCGTGGCGATCTCGAAGCGCTGCGAGGATGCGCCAAAAGCGTCGCGCTGGTGGGTGCGCGGGCGGCCTCGACCTATGGCACCACGACCACCGCCGATCTTGCCGCGGGGCTGAGTGATCGCGGCTTCACGATCGTTTCGGGTGGGGCGTATGGCATCGACGCGGCAGCACATCGCACGGCGCTTGCGAGCGAGGCGCCCACCGTGGCGGTGCTCGCCGGCGGGGTCGACCGGCTGTATCCGGCGGCGAACCGCGGGCTGTTCGAGCAGATCATTGCGCGGGGCGCGCTGGTGTCGGAATTGGTCGTTGGGCAGGCACCCGAACGCTGGCGATTCATTCAGCGCAATCGGATCATCGCGGCGCTCACGCAGGTGACGGTGGTGGTCGAGGCCGGTGCGCGTTCGGGTGCGCTCCATACCGCGAACGGCGCGCTGCAGATCGGTCGCAAGGTTGGCGCGGTGCCGGGTCTCGTGCACTCGGCGGCGTCGGTGGGCTGCCACCGGCTGATCCAGGATGAACTCGCGCGGCTGGTTACCGATAGCGACGACATCGTGCAGCTGTGGCGCGAATCGGAGGGCATTGATTTTGCGGCACCACAGCTGGATCTTGAGATTCCGGATGCGCTGCGGCCAGACCGTGCCGGCGGCGACAAGCTGCGGCAGTTGAGCGTCGGGGCGCGGCGGATGCACGATGCGCTGCGGGTGCGGGGCGCGCGGCTTCCCGAGGAGCTAGCGGAGCACGCGGGGATGTCGATGGTCGAGGTGCGTGCCGCGCTCACCGAGCTGGAGCTGCACGGGTTCGCGGTGGCGGATGCGGGTGGTTGGCGCCGCGGGGCATAGCGCGCGTTCGTGGCGTGGTGCCGGGCGGTAGGTGCATGACCAGATGCCCGGCCCCGCGCAACCTTGGCTGTCTTGGCTGCCCGCATTCCGTGGCCAAGCGCATCCCGGGCGTCGTGTCCCTGACCAGCCCCACGTCCTTGGCCGGCCAGCTGTGTGAGCGCCCGTATCCCTGACCGGCGCGTATTCCCGGCTGGCCTGTATCCAGTGCGTCCGTATCCCTGACCGGCCCGCATCCTGCCCACGCCCCGTATACGCATCCCCGCTCGCGACACTCGCGGGGCGCGTGCGCTGTGCGCCGGACGGTGCTGCCACACTTACGACATGAGTTCGCTGGCCGGTGCAATCGACGCGTATCTGCGTGCGCTCGACCTTGAGCGTGGCCGCTCGCCGCACACGATCCGCGCGGTGAGCGGCGATCTGCACCGCTTTGCCGACTTCGCCGCCGAACATGGAGCGAGTGAGGTTGCGGATCTGGGCCTCGAGCTTTTTCGCGATTGGCTGTGGAGCGAGTCGGAGGAGGGGCTCGCGGCCGCAACCCTCGCGCGGCGTTCGTCGAGCGCTCGCGGCTTCACCGCATGGCTGCGCACGAGCGGCCGCGGCGAGGATGTGGCGCGGCGGCTGCGGTCACCGAAGACCGGGCGCTCGCTACCGCGGATGGTGTCGGCCGACAACATGGATGCGATCTTCGACGAGCTGCGCGCGCGCAGTGCGACCGGAGATCCGGTGGCACTGCGCGATGAAGCGATCGTCGAGCTGCTGTATGCCACCGCGATCCGCGTGAGCGAGCTGTGCAGCCTCGACCTCGACTCGGTGGATCTCGAGCGGCGCACGCTGCGGGTGATCGGTAAGGGTGACCGCGAGCGGGTGGTGCCCTTTGGGGGGCCGTGTGCGGATGCGCTGGTCGAGTGGTTGACGCGCGGGCGGCCGACGCTCGCGAACGAGCGCTCGGGTGAGGCGCTGCTGCTCGGCGCTCGCGGTGCGCGGTTGAACCCGCGCACCGTGTATGAGCTCACCCGACGCGAACTCGAGCACTCGCCGGGGTCGGGACCTGCAGGCGCGCACACCTTCCGGCACACGGCCGCGACGCATTTGCTGGATGGCGGGGCTGATCTGCGCAGCGTGCAGGAGCTGCTGGGGCACGCCAACCTCGGGACCACGCAGATCTACACGCATGTGTCGAGCGAGCGGTTGCGCGAAACCTACCGCCGCGCGCATCCGCGGGCATAGCTTTCAGCGTGCACACTGGGTGCGGCGACCTGCTGCGTTCGAACCTTCGTCGCAGCCTTACCTCCCCGACTCCACTTGGGCTGTGTGCGTCTTGCGGGGATGTGTGCGTGTTCTACCACGCACAAAGGCCGCTAAGACACACACAGCCCAAAGGGTTCACGTGTGCCGTGGCTCGCCGACTACCACTGGCTGTCGGAGTCGGCAGCTGCCATGCGTCCGCGCGCGAGCGCAAACCCACCGATTGCCACCAGCATCACGGCGAGCCCCAGCGGCAGCATCAGTGATGCGGGATCGAAGTTCGCGCCGGTGCTCGGCAACTCATCGGGCCCCGCGCTATCGCGATGCTTCACCGGCTGCTGTGGAGCCGCGGGCGGGGTGGTTGCGGGCTCGGGGCCAGCGCTCGTTTCGGGAGTCGACGGCACCGGGGTCGGCTTCGGTGTCGGTGCGGCTGTGGGAGTCGGCGCAGGCTCGGGTTCGGGGGTCGGTTCAGGTTCCGGCTCAGGCGTGGGCTCAGGTTCAGGTTCCGGCTCAGGCGTGGGTTCCGGTTCGGGAGTAGGAGTCGGCTCAGGTGAAGGCGTCGGGGTCGGCTCAGGCTCAGGTTCGGGCGTAGGCGGCACCGCTCCGATCTGCACGCGCGTTGCCGGGAAATCCGCCGCCGCGGCAACGATCAGCTGCCGATCTTCTGTCACCAGCGGCCGCACATCCGGCGACCAATATCCCGGCGCATACTGCATCCGATAGCTGGCAGAAATCGCACGGTCGCCGTGCGAACTCACCGCGATCCCTTCGCGTGTCGACCCCGAGCCTGCCGAAGCACTCGCCGACATCTCGCGCAGCTGCACCGTCTCGTTGGCCTTGAACACGCGCTGCCGCTTGCCATCGGCGAATGTCGCGCCCTCAAGCTCCACTTGCACCTCGGTGTGCTTCGGCAGCTTCGCCACCTGCAGCTCAAGCTTGCCGTCGGCCCAGCGCAAATGTACCGACGCCGATCCCGTCACCTGCACGGCCCGAATCTCTTGCGCATCCGATCGCAGCCGTTCAAAGCGCGACTGCACCTCGGGCAATTGCATGCTCGGCACCTGGTTCACCAAACTGCCGCTGGCACCGCCGTAGCGGGCGAAGGTGTCGGGCTCGACGATGTACCACGCGTACAGCGCGGTGGCGGCGGTATCGCGCGGATCGGTCGATGAACCGCGAGTGGCGATCGCCCAGTGCAGGCGCGCGCGATCGTCGAGACTCATTCGCGCGATCGGCTGCGGCGTCGGTTCGCCGGGCGCGAGCTCGCGGGTGGTGACACCGATGGGGGAGGGCTTGGTGAGCTCGACGCAATAGGCGTGTTCACCGTTGAAGCTCAGCGCAGTGGCGAGGCCATAGCCGGGCCCACGCTCGGCGGCCTGCGCGGGGCTCGCGCCGAACCAGGTAAAAAGCGGGATCGCGATGATCGCCGAGATCACAAATATAAGCGCGCTCACGGGCCGGTTCACGGTGGTCGGCGCGCGGTCGGGGATAGTGGTCACGAGAGACTCCTTTCGAGAAACAGTTGCCAGAGATGGATGCGGAACTTGGGTTGAAGCCGGGTACTAATCGCCCAGCGGGAGCAACACGGCCCGTGGTGGGCGCGCGAGGAGGGACAGCGGGTCGACGTAGCTATCGCCGATGCGGGCGCCGAGATGCAGGCCGCCATCGGGCTGGTGAACGGGATGCTCGGGCACAGTGCCGATGGGCGAGCCGGCGGTGACGGCATCACCGAGACGCAGCTCGCTGATCACCGGCTCGTAGGTGGAGATGAGGCCGGAGGGATGCTCGATCGACAGCAGCGGCCGATCGACCACGACACCGACGAAGCGCACCTTGCCGTCCCCCACGGCGGTGACGGTGGTGCCGGGAGCCGCTGCAATATCGATGCCGCGGTGTCCGGCGGCGTAGCGGTGGGGCAGGTCGAATGGTCGGGTTACCTGCGCCGGCTGCGGCACTGGCCACTGCCAGGTATCGGATGCGGATGAATCGGGCTCGGTTATCGGCAGCGGCCCGGCACCCGCCGCAGCCCACGCCGATTGCGGTGGTGCCAGCATCAACCACAGCACCAGCGCGCACCAGATCGCACTTGCTATACGGATTCGGTCGAGAGGTTGCATGCCGATACCGTCGTGCAAAACGGCAAATCTCGCTGGGTCGAAGGAGGTCTCTGTGGGAAAACCGGTTTCCACAGCCCCTGCGGGCAGGCTAGAATCAACCCAGCAGTTCGCTCCGGCGAGCTGACTTCGCGTGTTCGGAACGTGTCGCTACCAACGGTCTCATTCGCACGGCGTCTGAGCGGTGACGGCATCGAACACCAGGATTCCCGGCTGGTTCGGGAGTAATAACCGCATCTGCGCATCCTTTGATGCGCCCAAACAACAAGGAGAGAACGACCATGGCAGTCGTTTCAATGCGTCAGCTGCTTGACGCTGGTGTGCACTTCGGCCACCAGACCCGTCGCTGGAACCCCAAGATGAAGCGCTTCATTTTCACCGAGCGCTCGGGTATCTACATCCTCGACCTGCAGCAGTCACTTGCCTACATCGACAAGGCATATGACTTCGTGAAAGAAACCGTCGCGCACGGTGGCACCATCCTGTTCGTGGGCACCAAGAAGCAGGCCCAGGAAGCCATTGCTGAGCAGGCAACCCGTGTCAACCAGCCCTACGTTAACCAGCGCTGGCTCGGCGGTCTGCTCACCAACTTCCAGACCGTTCAGAAGCGTCTCAACCGCCTCAAGGAACTCGACATGGTCGACTTCGACGACACCTCGAGCGGTTACACCAAGAAGGAATTGCTCATCCAGCGTCGTGAGCGCGACAAGCTCGAAAAGACCCTGGGTGGTATCCGCAACATGAGCCGCACCCCTTCGGCCATCTGGATCGTCGACACCAACAAGGAACACCTCGCGGTCGACGAAGCCAAGAAGCTCGGCATCCCGGTGGTTGCCATCCTCGACACCAACTGCGACCCCGATGACGTCGACTACCCGATCCCAGGCAACGACGACGCCATCCGCTCGGTGGCACTGCTCACCCGCATCGTGGCTGACGCCGCGGCTGAGGGCCTGATGAAGCGTCACCAGAAGGACGGCGCGACCGGTGAAGCTGCCGAGCCCATGGCCGAGTGGGAACTCGAACTGCTCAAGCAGGGCGAGGCCGCTCAGGAGCCGGCAACCGAAACCCCCGAGACTGAAACCGCGACCGAGGCTGCTGCCGCGGCCGACGAAACCAAGTAGGGAGACCAACTTTTATGGCGAACTTCACGATTGCTGACGTAAAGGCGCTGCGCGAACAGCTCGGCACCGGCCTGACCGACACCAAGAAAGCCCTCGAGGAAGCCAACGGCGACCTCGAAAAGGCCACGGAAATCCTGCGCCTCAAGGGTGCCAAGGGCAACGCCAAGCGCGCTGACCGCTCGGCCGCTGAGGGTCTGATTGCCGTCAAGGAAAACGGCAACGGCACCGCAACCATCATCGAACTCAACTGCGAGACCGACTTCGTTGCCAAGGGCGACAAGTTCATCGAACTGGCCAACCAGGTGCTTGAAGCTGCCGCCGCTGCCGGCGCCACTGACGCCCAGGCTGCGCTTGCCGCGCCGGCTGGCGACAAGACTGTTGCCGAGCTGATCGACGAGGTTGCTGCGGTTATCGGCGAGAAGTTCGAACTGCGCAACGTCCGCCTCGTTAAGGGCGACAAGTTCGACATCTACCTGCACTACACCTCGAAGGACCTGCCCCCGCAGGTTGGTGTGGTTGTTGGCTACGAGGGTGACGACACCGACACCGCACACGGTATCGCGCAGCACATTGCCTTCGCGAACCCCTCGTACCTCAACCGCGAGGATGTGCCGCAGGACGCGATCGACAGCGAGCGTCGCGTTGTTGAAGAGATCACCCGTGCCGAGGGTAAGCCCGAAGCTGCACTGCCGAAGATCGTCGAAGGTCGCCTCGGCGCCTTCTTCAAGCAGATCGTGCTGAACGAGCAGGAATACGCTCGTGACCCGAAGCTCACGATTGCTCAGGTTGCCGACAGGGCCGGCATCAAGGTCATTGACTTCGCGCGCCTCAAGGTGGGCGCCGGCGTCGAGGCCGCCAACGAAGCGTAAATCTGACGCAACTGGCTGGAAGGGGATGTTCTGCAGAGCATCCCCTTCCGCTATTAGGAGCGCGAGCCGGGTTGCTCACCGCTAGCTGAGCAAGTGGCTCGGAAGCACTGGGTAGGCTCGAAAACGAACACCCTGCGGAACGTGCCCTTAAAGACGGCACGAATTCTGCGGCGCAGCAAAGGAGATCTATGTCGATCAATGGCAAACGTCGACGCGTCATGTTGAAACTCTCGGGTGAAGCGTTCGGTGGTGGAAAACTCGGTGTTGACCCCAACACCTTGCGTGCGATCGCCCAGGAGGTCGCGAGCGCAGTGCAAGAGGTGGAAGTCGCGATTGTGGTTGGCGGCGGCAACTTTTTCCGCGGTGCACAGCTGGCCGATGCCGGGATGGATCGCAGCCGGGCCGACTATATGGGGATGCTGGGCACCGTAATGAATGCGCTTGCGCTGCAGGATTTTCTCGAGCAGGCGGGGGCACCCACGCGCGTGCAATCGGCTATCGAGATGCGGCAGGTTGCCGAACCCTATATTCCGCTGCGAGCCGAGCGGCACATGCAAAAGGGCCGCGTGGTTGTTTTCGGTGCCGGCGCCGGGCTGCCATATTTTTCGACCGATACAGTTGCGGCACAGCGCGCACTTGAGATTCACGCCGATGTCATGCTCGTGGCCAAAAATGGCGTGGACGGTGTCTACACCGCCGACCCGCGCACGGATGCAGATGCAAAGCTCATCCGCAAGATTTCGTACCAGGATGCACTACAGCGCGGCCTGAAGGTGGTTGACTCGACCGCCTTCAGCCTCTGCAAAGACAACAATATGTCGATGCGAGTGTTCGGGATGCAGCCTGAGGGCAACATTGATCGGGCCATTCGCGGTGCCGATATCGGCACACTGGTATCCAACTCGGTATCCGAAATCGAAACCGTCTAGTTCGGCACATTCGGGCCAGCGGTGCTATCAGCGCACCGCTGGCCCGGTGTCGCTATTGAGCGATGATCTATTCACTGCAAGGGCCGGCTCGCCGCATTGTCTATGTGGCGGCGTACGAGCTGATCGCGCTCATACTCACCACCGGCTACATGATGGCCATGGGCCAGGATCTCGGGGCCTCGGCGTTGGCGAGCGCAGTCGTTTCGATCACCGCGGTGGTCTGGAACTTGGTGTTCAACTGGCTATTTGAACGCTGGGAAGCGCGGCAAACGCAGCGCGGTCGCAGTATCGGCCGGCGCATCCTGCACGCGCTGGGGTTTGAGGGCGGGTTGGCACTGATGATCGTGCCGTTTTTTGCGCTCTGGTTCGGTATTTCGCTCTGGGAGGCGCTGGTGCTGGAAGCCGGCGTGCTCGTCTTTTTTCTCTTTTACACCTATGTGTTTGCCTGGGTGTTTGATCGGCTTTTTGGCCTGCCCGCGTCGGCCCAGCCGCATCCAAACACTGGCTCTGCATCCCCTGAAGAGCCAACCGAGCCCCGACAATGACTCGCTGAGGCCGTGCTAATGATTAGGATGGCTTCATCCGCTGCAGCGAAAGGAAAATCAGTGATCTCCGACATTCTTGCCGAGACTAAAGACAAGCTTGAAGGTGCTGTCCAGCACGCCCTGGATGAATTCGGCAACATCCGCACCGGCCGCGCAAACCCCGGCCTGTTCGACAAGATCCCGGTCGACTATTACGGCACCCCGACCCCGATCGGTCAGCTCGCCTCGCTGCAGGTTCCCGAAGCTCGGATGCTCGTTATCACTCCCTATGACAAGTCAGTCATCAAGGAGATCGAGAAGGCAATTGTCGCGCAACCGAACCTGGGGGTGAACCCCACCAACGACGGCAACCTGATCCGCGTGGTGATGCCCGAGCTCACCAAGGAGCGTCGCCAGGAGTATGTGAAGCTTGCGCGTGACCGTGCCGAAGATGCCCGCATTGCCGCCCGCAACGTGCGTCGCAAGGCAAAGACTGATCTCGAGGCGCTCGAGGGTGAGATCAGCGACGACGATATTGCCCGTGCCGAAAAAGAACTCGACAAGATCACCAAGCAGTACGTTGACCGGATCGACGAGGCACTCAAGGCTAAAGAAGCCGACCTGCTCGAGGTTTAGCAGCCAGCCAGGACCGTCTACATGAGCGCACCCGATATGAACCGCAGCCCGCTAGTGGGCGAGCGGCAGCGAATCGCTGCTCGGGTGCGCTCATTTAATTCGCGCGTCAACGAGCGCAGTGGCCGTGATCTGTTCAAAGCCATTGCGGTGGGGATCGGACTGATCGTCATTATGACCGTCAGCCTGGTGTTTGATAAGCGCTGGTTTGTGCTGGTCGGTACCGCGTTTGTGTTGGCGCTGGTGTTGGAGCTCAGCACTGCGATGCGTGGGGTGGGACTGTATGTGCCGCGCATTCCGTCGGCTCTGGTGCCCATCGCGGTGGTGCCGCTTGGTTACTTTTACGGCCCCTCCTGGCAGTGGGCGGGGCTGCTGCTGGGGTTGTTGCTGGTGAGTGCCTGGCGGCTCGCTGCAAATTGGTTTGACGCTTCGCTTCGCACTCGGCGGGGGACCGGGCTGGATATTTCGTCGAGCGCCTTCGTGCAGCTCTACCTCACCTTCCTCGGATCATTCACCGTGCTGCTGGCAGCCCAGCCACGTGGCGAGCTGTGGGTTTTGACCTTCGGGGCTGTGGTGGTGTGTGTTGATACCGGCGCCTATGTGTTCGGGATGCGCTTTGGTCGCACGCCGTTGGCTCCCCGCATCAGCCCAAGTAAAACCTGGGAAGGCATCATTGGTGGTGGCATCACAGCCATGGTGGTTGCCGTGATCGCCTGCACGTTCATCCTCGATCTGCCCTGGTGGTTCGGTCTCATCATGGGGCCGATGCTGACCATTACGGCGGTGGCGGGTGATCTCACCGAATCGATGGTTAAACGCGACCTGGGCATCAAAGACATTTCTAATTGGCTGCCCGGCCACGGCGGATTTTTTGACCGCTTTGACTCGATGCTGCCTTCGGGAGCGATGGCATTCTCGCTGTATTTTTGGTCGGCACCGCTGATGCGAGTGGTTGCCTAGTTGAGGAATGGCACAATAGGACCGTGACGAATCAAACTCCGTTTCCCATCGCGCCGCGTGGCGAGCTCGGATACGACTGTGATGAGGTCGATCGGGCGCTGCGAGTGGCTCGCGAACGCTATGAGAATTTTGACAACGGTTCGGGCGGCAAACGTCTGACCGCGAAGAGTATCCGTCACACGGCTTTCACCATGCGTAAGCGTGGTTATTCGGCTCCGCATGTGGATGCGGCGCTCGAGCGGCTTGAGGATGCGGTTGCAGTGCGTGAGCGCGAGGAGCGCATCTCACAGCTTGGCCGCCAGCAATTTGACTCTGAGGTAAAAGAGGCCGCTCGCGCGGTGCTCAAGCGCGTGCAGCGCCAGAAGGGCGAGCGTTTTCGTCGGGTTTCGGTGTTGCAGCGCGGCTACTCAGTGGATGAAGTCGATGAGTTTTGTGACCAGATCGACCAGTTTTTGCGTGGCAAGCAGTCGATGACGCTGCGCCAGGCGCGCGGTGTGGCATTCACCTCAAAGCGTCGCGGCTACGACGAGGGCCAGGTAGATCTGCTGATTGATGCGCTCGTCGACGTGATGCTTGCGATTCGTTAGCGAGATCCGACTGGCGTTCGGTGCGGGGCATATCCACCGGGCTGCATCCTGAGAGTTCCCCGTGGTGGCTACCATTCCGTTGTCATTCCGTGACCTTTCCGTTACCGTAGATACTATTGCTCCCAAACGGAAGGTGACCATATGAGCCAGCTGCAGCGTACCGGTGCAACCCGAGCCGCGCGTCCTGCTGCCCTCACTGCGGCCCGCCGCAATCGTGTCATCGCAGGGTCGATTGGCGCCTGTGTGACCGCCGGTATCGCCCTCACTGCGATCGTCCAGGCGAGCGCTCCGGCTCCTGCCGCTGAGGCAGTTGAGCTGCCCTCGGTGGCCGATATTTCGGCGGCAAATTCGCAGTCGTACCAGGCGAACCTCGGCGCGGTGGCATCGGTTGAGCGAAAAGAAGCGGTTACTACCGAACTTGAGCCCGAACCCACGCCCGAGCCGGCGCCTGTCAGCTCGGATAGCTCGGCTACTGCGAGCGATGACGCTGGTCAGGCAAGTGACGCCGGTCAAGAATCGGCCGAGCCGGCCTACGTTCCCTACAGCGGCGGCGGCTCGAAGAGCGAGTGGATGGCTGCCGCGGGAATTCTTGAAAACGAGTGGGGCGCCGCTGACGCGTTGATTTCACGCGAGTCGGGTTGGAACCCAGACGCAATGAACGCATCGAGTGGTGCTTGCGGTCTGGTGCAAGCACTGCCATGCAGCAAGATCCCGGGCCAATGGAACAACCCGGTTGACGCGCTGCGCTGGGGCAATGGCTACGTGAATGCGCGCTACGGCGGCTGGAACGGAGCGCTTGCACACAGCAACGCGAACGGGTGGTACTAGGCCGTCACGCGAAACTCCTTTGTCTCGGGCACAGCAACGCTGTGCCCGAGTTTTTTGTCGGTGCTGTCTCTAATGCGGCCTCAGTACACTGGCAGCCATGTCAGGGCAGCGTAACCGGTCGAGTCGCGGCGGTAGGCGACGGCACAATAAGTGGCAAGTCGAACCCGAACCGCTTGACATTGGTCGGATTCGGGGCGCGACCCGGCGCGTCGAGGCACGTCACGGGGCTGAGTGGACGGTGCAGCAAATCCGTTCGGAACGCGCCCAGAAGCCCTATCGCTGCCCCGGGTGCGGCAGAGAGGTGGGTGTGGGGGTGGCCCATGTGGCGGTGTGGCGCGCCGATAGCGTGCTGGGGGATGAATCGGCACTGGCAGATCGGCGACACTGGCACACGCCGTGCTGGCAGCGCTGGTAGCGACTGCGGGGTTGCGGCTGGGCTAGCGCTCGTCCTGTACCGGGATGATGACCTCTTCGATGATGATCATGATGCTGGCCGCGACCGGAATGGCGATGAGGGCACCGAGTAGACCCAGCAGCGTACCTCCAGTGAGCGCAGCAATGACCACAACCGAGCCGGGCACTTTCACCGCTGACGACATGATGCGCGGAGAAATCACATAGGCCTCGATCTGCATGTACACGAGGTAGTAGATGGCGCAGATCCACCACACCGGGGTTCCCGGCGGGGCCAACAGCAATTGGGCGATGACGATGAGTGCCGAGGCTGAAATCGTACCCACCATCGGAATGAGTGAACCGACGAACGCCAGCACTGCGAACACCATCGGCATGGCCGCATCGATGATGGTGAGGAAGATGAACGACAGCACGCCGTTGACCGCGGCGAGACCAATTTGACCCATCACATATTTGCCCACCGAACCGGTGACCTTTTCAGTGATTTTGGCGACGGTTGCGCGTTTGGAACCGGGGGTCAGACGGTAGAACGCCCGCTTGAGCGAGTTCATGCTGGTGATGAAGTAGGTCATCAGGATGAACACGATCATCGCGCCGAACAGTCCGTTTACGATGCCCACACCTACCTGCAGGACGCCGCCGGTGATCGCGCCAGCATTTTTTTGCAGCCAGGCGGTGGCCTCGGCAATGATCTTATTGATATCGAGTAGCGGGAAGGTGTTGCGAGCCCAATCGGCAATGTTGGAGTTGATGAGATCGTTCACGATAGCGCCGTAGCGCACGCCGATCTCGTTCACCTGCTCTGACACCGAGGGCACGATTGCCCACACCACGAGCGCCACCACTCCGGCGACAAACACGATTGTGGCCAACATGGCTACGGGCCGTGGCCAGCGGCGCCGCTCCAGCCATGAAATCAGCGGCTCGAACCCGAGCGCGAGGAAGAGTGCAGCACCGATATAGGTGAGCACTGTCGACAGCGAGGTGAGCATGCCGGCGAGGAACATTGCCAGCAGCACACCGATTGCGCCGAAAAATCCGACGCGGACGGGGTTTTCGATCTGCATTATGACTCGTCGGTTTCGCTAGCTGCAGCGGGTTTTTCAGTCGCTGGCTCCGGAGTTTGGGTGTTCTGCTGCGGGGTGGGGATATTGAGCTGCTGGAAAACCGCCCGCATCTGGTCGAGGTAACCGATTACCTCGTCGCGTTCATCCTGAAGTTCGCGCAGGCGGCGCTCGGCGTCGGCGGTTTCGGTGCGGCTGCGCTCTTCGAGCTCACGGGCGCGCTCGCGCGCCTGCCGGTTCGCCTGCTCGAGCAGGGTTGCGGCACGGCGTTCGGCCGATTCGATGGTTTCTTGCGCGCGGCTGCGGGCATCGGCGGAGATCTTGCTCGAGTCTCGGCGTACCTGTTCGCTGCGCTGGTTGAGGTCGGCGAGCTGTTCTGTGGCCTCGTCGATCATGCGTTTGGCTGCAGCTTCGGCATTGCGCCCGGCAGCCACCAGCTGCTTCTCGAATTCGTTTCGTTTGGTGGTCAGCTCGACCTCCTGCGCCGAGCGCGCTTCAGCGAGTTCGCGCATGACAGTTTCGCGCTGCTCACCAAGTTCTGCGTTGAGGCGACTGCGCAGCTCGTTCTGCTCGCGTTCGAGTGCGCGGCGCACCTCGTCGGTTTCGAGCTCTGCTTGGGCGCGCAGATCTGCCACTTCGCGCTCGGCGAGTTCTCGCAGCGCGGTGGTCTCGCGCTCGACCTGCTCACGCAGTGATTGCGCGTCGGTTTCG
Organism: Gulosibacter sp. GYB002; assembly: GCF_036577665.1. NCBI lineage: Bacteria > Bacillati > Actinomycetota > Actinomycetes > Micrococcales > Microbacteriaceae > Gulosibacter > Gulosibacter sp. GYB002. The sequence continues at coordinate 94,117 of NZ_JARBDD010000001.1, forward strand.
GCCTCGCTGCGCAGGCGAGTTAGTTCGGCGTTAAGAGTTTCGCGTGCGGTGCTGGTTTCGCGGTCGAACCGAGTCTTGGCTTCGCCGAGCTCCTGCTCTTGCTGGTGGCGGCGCTGTGCCAGTTCGTTTTCGAGTTCGGCACGGCGTTCGACCAGCTCGCGCTGCATTGCTTCGCGTGCCTGCTCAACCTCGGCAGTACCGTTGAGTTTGAACTCTTCGAACCCGCGCTGCTGTTCGGCGAGCTTGGCGAGAGAGTTAGCCAGCTCGGTTTCGTGCTGTTGGCGCTGGCGAGCGATTTCTTCGTTCGCCGCCGCGCGGGCGGCGGCGATTTCACGGTCGGTTGAGTGTCGCCGCTCGCGCAGCTCAGCGGTGATCTGGTTTTTTACCGACTCGATTTCGCTCTCTTGGTTTTGGCGGATGAGTTCAGCCTCTTGGGTGGCATTTTCGACGAGCTGGTCGGCAGTTGACTGCGCTTCGGCCTGGATTCGGCGGGCGGAAGCGTCAGCTTCATTGGTCACGCGTTCGGAATAGTCGTTGGCGTCTTCCTGTACCTTGAGCGCATTTTGGCGGGCCTCGCTCAGAATGCGGTCGGCTTCGCGGTTCGCGTCGGCAATCAGCCGGGCCGCCTGTTCTTCCGCAGTGGCGAGGGTGCCGGCAAGGCGGGTGCCAAGCCCGGCATAGGTTGGGGCATCGCTTTCTTTTAGGGCCCGCTGCAGCTCGTCCGCACGACTGGTGAGCTGTTCGAGCTCGGTGTTGCGCTCTTCTAGTGTGCGGGAGGTTTGCTGCGACTGCTGTTCGAGCTGCTGGATGCGCTGCTGCAGCTGCGCGATTGCCTCATCTACCTCTTCACGGCTGTATCCGCGCATAGCCATGGTGAAATTGAAGCCATTCACTCGAATCAAACCTCCCGGTCACGTTGTCGACGCCCTGCGTCCACGCTCTGGCAAAAGCCTAGTGTGACCTTCCGACGAAGTTTGGATGCGCGCGCAGAATTGATCGCCTCCGGTGATATTGACTGCCCGCCCAGGTGGAAACAGGGCGCTGGTCTAAAATTGAGCATCCGTTCGGTAATCAAAAGCTGGGGCTCACTGCCGAATCGGACGGATACGGAGGAGAACTGGTGCGATTTATTCTGTCTGCGCTTGCTGCGGCGGCCGGTGCCGTGCTTTTGACGATTGGGCTGCTGCAGTTCTCGGAGGCGGCCGCGATCGATTCGATTACGGCCAGCGGCGAATCGCAGTCTGATGCGCCGGTGATGGTGCTTGATGAAAAGGTGCTGTCATCGCACGCAGGGGCGCAGTCAATCGTAATTTCTGGTGACGGTCCGATCGTCGTGGCCATTGGTCGCACGAATGATGTGCACGGTTGGGTTGGTGAGGCCAAGCATGACGCGATCAGTGTCGGACCGAGTGTTGACGGGCATCCCGATCAAGAATCACTGGAGTTCACTGTCACCGGTTCTGAAACGGAAGTGCCAGATCCGCTCAATAGCGATCTGTGGATGGAAACGATCGAGGGCGATGGTGAGCTCACGATCAACACCGTGGTGGCTCCCGGTTATTCGATGCTGATCGCTAGCGACGGTGCGCATCCGGCACCAAATAAGGTCGCCATCACCTGGCCATTCGGAGGGTACGCACCACTTTCGGGGCCGTTGATTGTTGCGGGGGCGGTGCTGCTGCTGGTGGCAGGACTGTTGCTGTGGTGGGCGCTTGCCGGGCGTCGACGCGCGCAGCGTCGCGCGGTGGTTGCGCCCGTGGCGCCAGCTAAGCCCGTGGACGCTGCGCAGCGGGAACATGCCGCTCGCGACCACGAGCAATGGACGGCGGTGCAGTGGGACGACGAGTTGGCCGAGAGCGTCGTGGCCGCTGCCGCGGCCGCGCAGCGTGATCACGAGATTGACACCGAGCTTGAATCAGCGCCCGATCTTGACCTTTCTGAACCATTCCAGCCGCGCAATGCCGAGGAAGAGCCGCTGCCGACCTCAGAGATTCCGATCATCCGCAGTGCTGCACCGGAAGCGAACGAACAGGATGCGCCGACCGACGACGCTGAACCGGCCGTGATTGATGAACCGGTCGTGGTTGACGGACCGGGTGCACAGGATGCGGCCGAGTCGGTTACCGATTCCGCAGCGCCCGTGGCTGAGCCGGAACCCCAAACCGAGCCACAAGCCGAGCCCGAGCCCCAAACGCAGGCCGAATCCGGTGCCGAACCCGAACCTGCCGACAAACCAGAACCAGCCGGCGAAACCCCCGCCGCACCCAGCTCTGACGACGATGAATCGAAGTGGAAACGTCCTCGCGGCCGTAATCGCTCGCAGGCGCCTAAACGGGTGTTCTTTGTGGCGCCCGCGCTGCTTGTCGGAGCACTCACACTCGCCGGCTGTGCGCCGCAATACTGGCCGCAATCATGGACCGGCACCGAAATCGCCCCCACCGGCACCCCGACTTCTGAGGCAGATGCGGCCATCATCGACGAGGGTGCGCACTATCCGGTGCTCTCGGTAGAGCGGGCCGACAAAATCATTGCTGATGCTGGGGAACGCGCCAAAGAAGCCGACAAAAACCGCGACGCGAAGCTGCTCGAGCCGCGCTTTACCGGTGATGCTCTCGCCGAGCGCAAGGCACTGTATAAGGCCCAGAGCGCCGATGGTGAGCTCCCCGGGCCGGTGCCTTTTCCCACGGGCAAAGTCGCATATTTGATTCCGGATGCGACGCAGGAGTGGCCGCGCACCGCATTCGCTGTGGTCAACGCCACCTCCGACGGTTCGGCCGATGCCGTGCCGTTCGGCGCCATGCTGGTGCAGCAGTCACCGCGCGAGGGATATCGAATCACTTCGCTGGTGCAATTTGAACCCGGCGTGCAACTACCCGATGCCGCACCGGTTGAGATCGGTGCCACGCCGCTACCGGAGTTGGCAGACGGACTCGCCCAGAACCCCGACGAAATTGCCGCAGCCTACGCCGACATTATCGCCAAGGGCGATAAGTCGGAGCACGCCAAGAATTTCACTGCTGAACACGACTCATTGCGCAAACAGGTGAACGATGACTATCGCAAGAGTGAGCGCGACGGGCTTGATGCCGAGGTCGCCAAGCTCGACTTCAGCTATGCGGCGAGCGATAGCGAACCGGTCGGCGTAACCGCACTCGATGGTGGTGCAATCGTGGCGGTTTCGATCCACGAAACCGAAACGCTCAGCGCCGTTAACGACCGCTCACGTATATCGGTGGCTGGCCGCACGGCCGCGCTCGCGGGCACCGACACTTCAGAGTTCGGTTTTGAACGGGTCTACACCGACCAGGTCTTGTTCTATATTCCCTCGAAGGCAACCGGTGGCAAGGTGTCGTTCCTCGGCACTTCGCAGGCGATGACCAGCGCACGTCAACTGACAAAGGATGAGGTCAATACGAATGGCTGATGAACAGGTAAACGACCGCTCGGCAGCGATGGCCGCAAGCGGGGGAGCGGTTGATCTGAGCACGCTTGCTGGCGCTGCAGGCGCGCAGGAAGCTCAGGCTCAGCCCCAGCAGCCCGCGCCACAGCCGGCTGGCGCATCCCAGCACCCGGGCCAGCCCGGCGGCTCGCAGCAGATTCCGCTGCCGGATGTGGTTATCGAGGGCTCCGACACCGAGCTCGAGCAATTTGCGCAGCTGTCGAGCCTGCTGCCCGTGCTGGTGCAGATGCACGCGGGATGGTCACACGAATCGACCGAGCTGGTGCCGGTGCTCGAACAGATTGTTCGTGCCGCCAATGGCCGCATCGCACTGCTGCGCATCAACCTTGATGCACACCCGCATCTTGGCCGACAGCCGCAGACGATCGCGCTATTTGGTGGCCAGCCGATGCCGCTCTTTAATGGCAACCCGCCGCGCGAACAGATCGAACAGCTCGTGGCCGAGCTGATCCAGGCGGCCGCTCAGCGCGGTATGACCGCAACTATTGCCACCGGAGCAGCGCCGGAAGAGTCTGCCCCCGAACCCGAACTGCCGCCGCTTCACCAGGCGGCACGGGATGCGCTTGAGCGCGGCGATATTGCTGCCGCGCAGCAGGCCTATGAAAAAGCCCTCGCCGAACAACCAGGCGATGATGCCGCTCGCACCGGGCTGGCGCAGGTGAGGCTGCTGGGCCGCCTGCAGGGCAAAACGCTTGCTGAGATTCGTGAGCGCGCGGCCGAAAATCCGAACGACCTCGAAGCCCAACTTGAGGTTGCCGACCTCGACCTTTCGGGCGGGCACGTCGACGACGCATGCAACCGACTGCTGTCGCTGTTTAGCAGCGTGGATGCAGTTGGCAAGACGGCGATTCGTGAGCGACTGCTCGAATACTTCGAGGTGGTCGGTAATGAGGATGTGCGCGTGCAGCGGGCTCGGCAGCAGCTGACAAACCTGCTGTTCGCCTAGTTCGCAGCTGAACGCAATTGGGCCGGTTCCGCATCCAACTCGCGGAACCGGCCCAATTGTTTGCGAGCGACTGCGGTCGCTCGTCGACCAATTGCCGGGCTAATCGATCGGCTTCAAGAACGTCGCGCCCAGCGGCGGGATGCGCAGCGCCAGCGACTGCGCGTGGCCCTGCAACGGCATCGCCGAGTCGGTCAGCAGATCGCTCGGGTTCACAACCCCCGAGCCGCCGTAGCGCAGATCGTCCGAGTTGAGCACCTCGCGCCAGGCACCGCCGGTGGGCACGCCGATGCGGTAGTCGTCGAGTGCCGAGTTCGAAAAGTTGTACACGCACAGCAGTTCGCCACCGGAACGGTCGCGGCGAATGAAGGTGATAACACTGTGCCCGGCGTCATCGGCTGACCCCCACTGCAGCCCCGCGGGATCGTTGTCGAGCTCCCACATGGCTGGGGTGTTGCGGTAGAGCTGGTTGAGGTCGCTCACCCACCGCTGGATGCCCGCAAAAGTGGGATTTTCGAGCAGCCACCAGTCGATGCCGCGCTCTTCGCTCCACTCGTTGGGCTGGCCGATTTCCTGCCCCATGAACAGCAGCTGTTTGCCGGGGTGACCCCACTGGTAGCCGTAAAACACGCGCATGTTTGCGGCTTTCTGCCAGTCGTCACCGGGCATCTTTGTCCACATCGAGCCCTTGCCGTGCACCACCTCGTCGTGTGAAATCGGCAGCATGTACTGCTCGCTCCAGGCATACACGAATGAGAAGGTGAGGTCGCCCTGGTGGTAGCTGCGGTGGATGGGGTCGCGCGAAATATAGCGCAGGTTGTCGTTCATCCAGCCCATGTTCCACTTGAGGCCGAAGCCGATGCCTCCCCAGTCGGTGGGGCGGGTGATGCCCGGGAAACTGGTGGATTCTTCGGCGATCATCACGATGCCGGGGTAGAGCTTGTAGGCGGTGGCGTTGACCTCTTTGAGGAAGTCGATGGCCTCGTAGTATTCGCGGCCGCCGTCAGCGTTCGGGAGCCATTCATCCCGCGAGTAGTCGCGGTAGATCATCGACGCGACCGCGTCGACACGCAGCCCGTCGATGTGAAACTCCTCCAGCCAGTACAGCGCGTTGGCGACCAGGAAGTTGCGCACCTGGGAATTGCCGTAGTTGAACACCAGCGTGCCCCAGTCGAGCTGCTCGCCCAGACGCGGGTCGGGATGCTCGTAGAGGGCTTGGCCGTCAAACCGGGCGAGACCGAACGAGTCTTTCGGGAAGTGTCCGGGCACCCAGTCCATCAGCACGCCATAACCGGCCTGGTGCAGCCGGTCGATCAGGTAGCGCAGTTCGTCGGGTGAGCCGAGCCGGGAGGTGGGCGCAAAATAGCCGGTGACCTGGTAGCCCCACGAGCCGCCAAAGGGGTGTTCGGCCAGCGGCATGAACTCGACGTGCGTGAAACCGGTTTGGTCGAGATAGTCGATGAGTTCGTCAGCGAGCTCGACGTAGCTGAGCCCCGGTCGCCACGACATGGCGTGGAGCTCGTACACGCTCATGGGCGAGTTGTGCGGGTCGGTGGCGGCGCGCCGGTTCATCCAGTCGCTGTCGTTCCACTCGTATTCGTTGGTGGATGCGACAACGGATGCGGTGTGTGGCGGACGTTCGGCGTGACGGGCCATCGGGTCGGCCTTATCGATCCAGACGCCTTCGGCGGTGAGGATCTGAAATTTGTAGGTGGCGTGTGCGCTGACGCCGGGGATGAATAGCTCCCAAATTCCGCCCTCGTTGAGGCGGCGCATAGCGTGCTTTGCACCATCCCAGTCGTTGAACGAGCCGACCACTCGCACTGCGGCGGCATGCGGGGCCCAGACGGTGAACGAGGTGCCGGCGACCGCTTCGTGGGTGCCCCAGTGCTCACGCACATGCGAACCCATCACTTCCCAGAGCCGTTCGTGCCGGCCCTCGCCGATGAGAAAAAGATCGAGGTCGCCGATGCTGGGTAGGAAACGGTAGGGGTCATCTTCGAGGTGCTCGACGCCATCGCCATATTCGGTGGCGATTTGGTAGTCGTCGAGGCCATGGATGTGGGTGCCCTGCCAGATACCGTGCGCGAGGTGTGTCAAGGGGACCCGCTCACCGCTGGTAGCCAGTACGACCGTAACCGACTCGGCCAGCGGGCGGCGCACTCGCAGCACTACCGGGGCCGCGGTGTCACCCACCGCATCGGTGGGGTCGAGCAGGTGCTGACCGAGCACACCGTGCGGGCCGCTGTGTCGCCCCTCACCGAGCGCGAGCAGCTCGGCGTCGGGGATGAGGGGAGGGGTGAGGTTCGGTGTTGTGCTCATGGGAGTCCTCTCGTCAGCATCTGACTTCAGGCTAGCGTTCGCAGTTGAGCGCCGGCCGACCACGATTGCAGCCGCCCGGCGCTCGGTTAGGGATGCGTATTAGTGCTTTACGCGCAGGATGTGGGCTTGGCCGGGGCCGAGGCGAATATAGTTCGCGTCGTGCCACTCCCAAACCGAACCAGACAGCAGATCTTCCACCAGGAATCGGCTGCCGGGCACGAGTCCGAAGCTGGTGAGGTCGAGGTGCAGGCTCGATTCGACCGTGTCGCGGAAGTTAAGGTTGACGACCACGATGATCGAGTTCGGGGCGCCCGATTCGGTGTGGGCACCGGCGAGGTGCTTCGAAAAGGCGTAGATCTGGTCGGTATCGGCGTAGTGCGCCACATAGTTGCGCAGCTGGGCGAGCGCCGGTTGGCTGTGGCGGATTTCATTGAGCCGGCGAATCAGCGGTGCAATTGATTGCCCGGTGGCTTCGGCGGTTTCCCAGTCGCGCTGCTTGTACTCGTATTTTTCGTTGTCGATGTTCTCTTCTGAGCCGGGGCGGGCAACGTTTTCGATGAGTTCAAAGCCCGAGTACACTCCCCAGTTTGTGCCGGCCATCGCCCCGATTACCGCGCGTGCTTCGTAGGCGGGGCGGCCGCCGTGCTGAAGGTATTCGGTGAGGATGTCGGGGGTGTTCACGAAGAGATTGGGGCGCATGAATGAACTGGTTTCGTGTGAAATCCAGTTCATGAACTCGTGCAGCTCGTCGCGGCTGTTGCGCCAGGTGAAGTACGAGTACGACTGTTGGAACCCGGCTTTGGCGAGGGATGTCATCACGGCCGGTCGGGTGAAGGCTTCGGCGAGGAAGATCACCTCGGGGTGTTCGGCATTGATTTCGTGAATGAGCCACTCCCAGAACTGCAGCGGCTTGGTGTGTGGGTTGTCGACGCGGAAAACTTTTACGCCGTGCTCGATCCAGAACTGCACCGTCTCGAGCACCTCGGTGTACAGACCGTTGCGGTCGTTATCGAAGTTGAGTGGATAGATATCCTGGTATTTTTTCGGTGGGTTTTCGGCGTAGGCGATACTGCCGTCGGCGAGAGTGGTGAACCATTCGGGGTGGTCGCTCACCCACGGGTGGTCTGGGGTTGCCTGTAGCGCGAGGTCGAGTGCGATCTCGAGGCCGAGTTCTTCGGCGCGACGGCGGAAGGCAACAAAATCGTCAATGGTGCCGAGGTCGGGATGCACATCCCGGTGCCCACCGGTTGCGGCTCCGATTGCCCAGGGTGAGCCGGGGTCGTTGGGCCCGGCGGTGAGGGTGTTGTTCGGGCCCTTGCGGTTGGTGAGCCCGATGGGGTGAATCGGTGGCAGGTAGACCACGTCAAATCCCATTTGGGCGACCCCGTCGAGACGCTTGCTGGCGGTGGCGAAGGTGCCCGAGGTCCACGATCCGTCGCCGTTGGGGCGGGCGCCTTCAGAGCGCGGGAAAAACTCGTACCAGGCACCGAATCCGGCGCGCAGGCGCTCGACTTTGAGCCCGCGCTCGGCCGACTTTGTCACGAGCGACCGCACCGGGTGTTCGTGCAGGTGGCGCTGGATGGCTGCGGTGGTGAGCGCTGCCAGTCGGGTGTTTGCGGGGATGGAAGTGTCGCGGGCCTGTTTGATGGCGTCGCGCAGCTGCTCGGCAATGGTCGGAGCGGCAGCGAGTGTTTCGCGGTTGTCGGCCGCTCGCTCAACGACGCGGGCGCCCTCTTCGAGCATCAGTTCCACATCAATGCCGGCGGGCACCTTGATAGTGGCGTTGTGCATCCAAGTGGCGTAGTCGTCGCCGAACGCCTCCACATACCAGTGGTGGTCGCCGGTTTCCTGCACCTGGACGGTGGTCACCCACTCATCGAGACCCGGGCGACCCGCGTGCATCCGAATGCGACGTGATTCGCCGTGCGGATCAGTGAGCACCAGCTGCGTACCGATTACGTCATGTCCTTCGCGGAATGCGACACATGAGAACGGCACCACTTCGCCCTGGTAAGCCTTGGCGGGGAAGAGGTTGTCGGTGATCTGGGGGCGCAGCTCAAGGATCGGAATGCGCCCCATTACCGGCTCGTATCCGCTGCCGGGGAATGCCGCATTCGGTTCGGTCGCTGCGCTCGTTGCGGGGCGGTTCAGCGAAAGACGGGGATGGAACTGGTTCGATGCAGGTGTTTCAGCCACGGTTTCGACGCTAGCAAGTTCGGGTGACCGCGCATGGGCGCTACCTGAACGCGCACTATGGCAACTGGATCGGTGCGGTGTTCCCGGTGATGGCGCGGTGGCGCACGGCGTAAACCCGCATCGAGGGGCCGGTAACGTGCATTCGCTGGCCGGGCGCGGCGATTGCCATCGAATCGGTGTGCAGGTGCTGCACATCATCGACGGCCGAGTCCCACAGCAGTCGGTATTCGGCAATACCGTCGATGTTTGGAAGCCGGAAGGGCGCCGGGTCGTTGACGCCGTGCACCAGGATGAGCAGCCGGTCGACACCTTCGGCGAGTTTCATCGAGGCGAGATATTGCACCGAACGGGTTTGTGGTGAGTTCCACTCCCACTCGGGCATAGTTTCGCCGAGCGCGTCGAACCATTCGAGTGTGGTGGAGTGGTCGCTCAGCTCGCGGCCGTGGTTGTAGTTCGTGGGGCGCAGCACCGGATGCTCGGCACGAAGTTTGAGTAGCAACCGCACGTGTTTGATGCGCTCGCGGGCCTGCTCATTCCAATCCCAGTGCACCCACGAGAGTTCATTGTCTTGGTTGTAAGGGTTGTTGTTTCCTCGCTGCGTGCGGCCGAACTCGTCGCCAGCGGTGATCATCGGTACCCCGGCCGAGATGAGCAGCGTGCCAAAAAGGTTACGCACTGCCAATCGGCGCAAAAAGAGTGTCTGCTCGTCGGTGGTGTCTCCTTCGTAACCAAAGTTGTACGAGTGGTTGTCGTTGCTGCCGTCACGTCCGAGCTCACCATTGAGCAGATTGTGTTTGGTGTTGTAGCTCACCAGGTCTTGCATGGTGAACCCGTCGTGTGCGGTGACAAAGTTGATGCTCGCCACCGGGCCGCGTTCGTCGGCGAAACGGTTGGATGAGCCCGCCAGCGCGGTTGCCAGTTTGCCGACGCCCTCGCGGTGGTGGCCGGTGATTCGGGCCTGGGCAAAACTCGAAACCCAGAACCGGCGCACGCGATTGCGGTACTGGTCGTTCCACTCCGACCATCCCTGTGGGAAATTGCCGGTTTGCCAACCTCCGAAGCCCACATCCCAGGGCTCGGCAATAATTTTGGTGTCGGCCAGCCGCGGGTCAGAAACGATTGCCTGCAGCAGGGGATGGTCGCGGTGATATTCGTGGCGTTCGTCGCGTCCGAGCGTCGGTGCGAGGTCGAAACGGAACCCGTCAACGCCGAACTCCTCGTGCCAGTATCGCAGCGAGTCGATCACCAGCTGTTGCACCACCGGCTGTGAGGTGTTTACCGAGTTGCCGCATCCCGTGACATCGTTCAGCCGACCGTTTTCACCGAGCCGGTAGTAGACGGCATTGTCGATACCGCGGAAAAGCACCTGTGGGGCGTTGTCGTGCTCGTCGGCGGTGTGGTTGTACACCACATCGAGGATGACCTCGAGACCGGCTTCGTGGAACGTGCGCACCATTTGCTTAAATTCGCGCGCAATTGCTTCGGGTCCGGCTTGGCGGGCGGCTTCGGATGCATAGGGTGCGTGCGGTGCAAAAAAACCGAGCGTGTTGTAGCCCCAGTAGTTCGTGAGTTGCTGCTGGCGCAGGTGTTGCTCGCTACCGAACGCCTGCACAGGAAGAAGCTCAACCGCAGTGACACCGAGGTTTTTGAGATGTGCGATGACGTGTTCATTGGCCAGACCGGCGTAGGTGCCGCGCAGCGGTTCGGGCACGAACTGTGCCAGCTGCGTGTAACCGCGCACATGGAGTTCGTAGATGACCGTGTCACGCATCGGGGTGTTGGGGCGAGGCGTTTCACCCCAATCGAATTTGTCATCGGCCACCACCACGGCAACCCAGCGGGGAGTGCTGGCGCTACCGATGTTTTCGACGTGGCGAGCGTAAGGGTCGAGGCTCGTGGTGAAGCGATCGAAGCGATGCTGTTCGCCCTCGGGGCCATCAACCCGCAGCGCATAACGGCGGCCGGGGCGCAGTTCGGCGGTGGTGACCTCCCAGGTTTCGCCGCTGCGCTGCATGGGCAGCGAAAACTGTTCGGCGCCGCCCTCGAAGAGCACGAGATCCATCGCGGTGGCGTGGCGGCTCCACACTCGCAGGCGGCCGCCAAACTCGGTGAGCGTAACGCCAAGATCGGCAAAGTCTGGTGTGGTCATGAAAATCCTCAGCACGTCACGGCCAAACTGCTCGGCCGTCAGCGGACACCGCAAGAGTTTAACCGGCTCGAGGTGTCAGAATGTCATGCATGGTTGCTTATCTTGACTACGCCGCGACCGCACCGATGCATCCGGCTGCAAAAGCCGCGCTGGTAGCTGCGGTTGATCAGATCGGAAATCCGGGGTCGATCCACACGCACGGCCAACACTCCCGTCGGGCCCTGGAGCGTGCCCGTGCCTCGATTGCGGCTTCGCTCGGAGCCGAGCCCGTCGAGACGATCCTGACTTCGGGCGGCACCGAGAGCGATAACACCGCAATTCAGGGGCTGTGGCATGCACGCAACCGCGATGCCGAGCGGCCACGCATCATCACCACCGCAATCGAACACAATGCGGTGCTCGACACGGTGGCCTGGATGCGCGACCACCACGGAGCCGAGGTGGTGATCGTGCCGGTTGACACGACCGGTGTGATTGACCTGGATGCGCTGGAGCGCGAACTTGACGATCGCACGGCACTGGTGGCCATGCTGCACGTCAACAATGAGATCGGCACGGTGCAGCCGGTGCGCTCGGTCGCCAAGCTTGCGAACGCGGCCGGAGTGCCGGTGCACATCGACGCGGTAGCGAGCTACGGCTCGCTGCCGGTGTCGCTGCACGAGTGGGGTGTGACTTCGGTTGCGGTTTCGGCGCACAAGGTTGGCGGCCCGGTGGGAATTGGCGCGCTGGCACTGCGCCGCGGCACCAAACTCGACCCGCTCATCCACGGTGGTGGACAGCAGTACGGGCTGCGATCGGGCACCCAGAACATGGCCGGCGCGGTAGCTTTCGGTGCCGTTGCCGAGCTTATTGCTGATGAGCAGTGGCTGGCCGAACATGCTGCCCGAGTGCGTGAGCGGCGCGACCGGATGATCGAAATCGTGTGCCAGGCGGTGCCCGATGCGACGCTCACCGGCGCCGACCCGGACGGGATGCTCAACGACAGTGGCGTCGAGGTTCCGGCGCGAGTGCCCGGCAATGCCCACTTTTTATTCCCCGGCTGTCAGGGCGATTCGCTCGTGTACCTGCTGGATATGGCAGGTGTTTCGGTATCAACCGGTTCGGCATGTCATGCCGGTATTCCCGAGGCGAGCCACGCGGTCATTGGCTGCGGCTACCAGAACGAGCAGGCGCTGGGCGCGCTGCGGATGACCGTGGGCGAGCAGACCAGCGACGACGAACTCGAAACGCTCGCCAAAGTGCTGCCCGAGGCGTATGAGCGCGCGCGCAAGGCAGGTTTTTCGTACCGCGAGGTGTAGCGGCTCTTACACTGGTACCCATGAAGGTACTGGCGGCAATGAGCGGTGGAGTCGATTCATCGGTGGCAGCTGCGCGCGCCGTCGACGCGGGGCACGATGTGGTTGGTGTGCACCTGGCACTCTCTCGCGCCGGTGGCACCATGCGCGCCGGATCGCGCGGTTGCTGCACCATCGAAGATGCGGTGGATGCGCGCCGAGTTGCGGATGAGCTCGACATTCCCTTCTATGTGTGGGACTTTTCGGAGCGGTTCCGCGAAGACGTGGTCGACGACTTCATTTCGGAATACGCCCAGGGGCGCACTCCCAACCCGTGCCTGCGCTGCAATGAAAAGATCAAGTTTGCGGCTCTGCTCGAAAAAGCGCTCGATCTTGGTTTCGACTGCGTGGTCACCGGGCACTATGCCAGGTTGATTGAGCAGCCCGATGGTACTCGTGAGCTGCGCCGCGCAGCCGAACACGATAAAGACCAGTCATATGTGCTGGCGGTGCTGAATGAGCAGCAGCTCCAGCACTGCTGGTTCCCGCTGGGTGATGACGAGTCGAAGGCACAGGTGCGGGCGGAGGCCGAGCGCCGCGGCTTTGTGACGGCCAATAAACCCGATAGCTACGACATTTGTTTTATCCCCGATGGCGACACCCGCACCTGGCTGGGCGACCACATCCCGATGCGCCCGGGCGCCATCGTGGATGCGGACGGTAACCAGATTGGTGAACATGCCGGCGCCGCCGCCTACACCATCGGGCAGCGTAAGGGCCTCAATATTGGTCGGCCGGCTCCCGATGGCTCGCCGCGATTTGTGCTCGGTATCGACACCGAACGCAACGAGGTGACGGTGGGATCGAGGGCTGCACTCGCGATCGGCGAGGTTTCGGGGCAGCGGTTCAATTGGGCCGGACCAGCACCGCAGGCCGATCGTTTCGACTGTCTCGTGCAGGTGCGCGCGCACGGCGAAGCGGTGCCGGGGGTGTTCATTCGACGTGTCGCCGAGATTTCCACTCGTCCCGACGCGACCGAACCCGGAGCGGAGGTGGCGGTGAGGCTGGCCGATCCGATTCACGGTGTGGCTCCGGGGCAGACCGCAGTGGTGTACGACGGCGAGCGTGTTGTGGGGGCCTTCACCATCGACCGAACTGAGTCGGCTGTCGAAACCGGCGAATCGGCGCCGGCAGCCTGACCGCGGCTGCCGAGCGGACGTTTGTCGAGCGCCAAGCGGCAGCGAAACTTGTCGTGGGCCCGACTAGACTTGGCCGAGCGTGGCGACACTGTTCGTCGCCAGGCCGATCGGGAAGGGATGGGTTTGCGACCGTGTCAATGAGCACCGGGGGAGCGCGCGAGGGCGCCCCACAATTGCGTGACGGCGAGGCACTCGACCAATTTTTGACGCAGGTTGAGCGCTGGGCAAAGCGGTATCCGCATCCCCACGACCGCGAGCGTGCCGGAGCTGACTACGAGGCACGATTCACCGAGACCGCCGGCGAGTTCGCGGCGAAGTGCACCCCTAAAGCTCGCAAATTTGCCGTGGTCGACTGGATCGCGGCGATTTTGATGTGGCTGATTGTTGCGGGCATCGTGCTGGCCCTGTCGATTTTGCTGATGCAGCCCGACATGCTCTGGTTCTGGATTTTTGTGGGGGTGGCCGTGGCGATTTTTGGTATCGGAGTGGGCTATGTCTACTACGACACGACCAACGCCGCGCACGCCGAGAAAAAGACCGACCAAAAAGCCAAGTGGCTGCTTGGCGCGGGCCGCAAGCAGCTCAACGTCTTCCTTGACGAGCGGACCGGCGCATGAGCGATCAGCTGCAAGATGAGCGCGCGGTAGCCTCGGCCCGCGCAAGCCAATTGCGTGCCCAGCTCGACGAGTGGTCGGCGGCATACTACGAGCGTGATGAGCAGCTCGTTCCCGATTCGGAGTATGACGCACGGATGGCCGAGCTGCGTGAGCTTGAGGCGCAGTATCCAGAGCTGGTTGATCCCGATTCACCAACTCAGCGCGTGGGCGGTGGCGTGGCAGAACTGTTCGCGCCGGTGGTGCACGGTGAGCGGATGCTTTCGCTCGACAATGTGTTTTCGGTTGCCGAGCTGCGTGACTGGCTGGGGAAAACCCAGGCGGCTATTGGTGGCGAGGTCGAGTGGCTGAGCGAACTCAAAATTGACGGCCTGGCGATCAATTTGCGGTACGAACACGGCAGGCTTGTGCGCGCAGCCACCCGCGGCGATGGCGTCACGGGTGAGGATGTCACCGCGAATGTGCAGCATATTCCGGCTATTGCGCAGCGGCTCGAAGGTGATGGGCACCCGGATGCGTTTGAGGTGCGCGGCGAGGTATTCATCCCGGTGGCCGCCTTCGAAAAGCTGAACCAATTGCAGCTTGAGCTGCGCGACAAAGTGGTGGCGCAGCTGCGTTCGCAGCATCGCGGCGAGTGGGACGTTGCTGCCGAAAAACAGGCACAGCGCCGCGCCGAAAACCGTTTCCCCGCCTTTGCCAACCCGCGCAATGCGGCAAGCGGCGGTTTGCGGCAGCAGATCGACAAAAAAACCGGCCTCGAACATGAGTCGGGTATGGCGCGACTTCGTTCGTTGCAGCTGTTCGTGCACGGTATCGGCGACTGGCCCAATCCGACCCAGCAACGGCAATCGCAGATTTATGAGCTGTTGGCCGGCTGGGGGCTGCCAACAAGCCCGCATGTGCGAGTGCTGCCGAACGCGGATGCGGTGGTTGATTTTGTTGAACAGTACCGTGAACAGCGCGCCAGCATTGAGCATGAAATTGACGGCATTGTCGTCAAAGTGGATGAACTGGAGCAGCACCGCAAACTCGGCGCCACCTCGCGTGCGCCGCGCTGGGCGATCGCCTATAAATACCCGCCGGAAGAGGTGCACACGAAGCTCGAAGACATCCGCATCGGTATGGGTCGCACGGGCCGTGCCACCCCGTATGCCGTGATGACCCCGGTGCAGGTTGCCGGTTCGGTGGTGCGGCAGGCGACCCTGCACAATCAGGATGTGGTGCGTGCCAAGGGCGTCAAAATCGGCGACACCGTGGTGTTGCGCAAGGCGGGGGATGTGATCCCCGAGATCCTCGGCCCGGTGATGTCAGCCCGCGACGGCAGCGAAGTCGAGTTTGTGATGCCCGCAAACTGCCCAGAGTGTGGTGCCGAACTGCGCCCCATGAAAGAGGGCGATATCGACCTGCGCTGCCCGAACGCTCGTTCATGCCCCGCGCAGGTGCGCGGCCGAATCGAACACATTGGCTCGCGGGGAGCGCTCGATGTGGAGGTGCTCGGTGAGGTGACCGCGGCTGCGCTGACCCAGCCCGAGTATCCCGCTGAGCCGCCGCTGATCACCGAGGCCGGGCTATTTGATCTCACTGTCGAAGAGCTCGTGCCGATCGTGGTGGTGGTGCGCGATGGCGAAACCGGTGAGGAACGTGTTGACGACAGCGGTGAGCCGGTGCGTCGCGCGCCATTCCAGCGCTCGCGGCTCGAGTACCCGCCCGAAGCCGAGGGGATGACCGCGGCGCAGCGGCGCCAGGCAGGCATCAAAAAAGACCATCGAATTATCGAACCGTCTGCACAGGCAACCAAACTGATTGCCGAGCTCGAAAAAGCGAAGACCAAAGAGCTGTGGCGACTGTTGGTGGCGCTGAATATTCGTCACGTGGGCCCGGTCGCGGCTCGAGCGCTGGCCGACTGGTTTGGTTCACTGGCGGCGATTCGTGCGGCGAGCGTTGCCGAGCTGAGCTCGGTTGAGGGCGTGGGGCCAATCATTGCCGAGTCGATTACCGAATGGCTTGCGGTCGACTGGCACATCGAAATTATTGAGCGCTGGACCGCAGCTGGGGTGCGGTGGGAAATTCCTGGGCATCCAGGGCCGGGCGCTGCGGCGCAGACCGGCGGCCCGTTGAGCGGCCTGACGGTGGTGGCTACCGGAACGCTCGAGGGCTACTCGCGTGAATCGGCAAAAGAAGCGATTATTCAGGCCGGCGGTAAGGCGGCATCAAGCGTGTCAAAAAAGACCGATTATGTTGCTGCCGGTCCGGGTGCCGGCTCAAAACTCGCGAAGGCTGAAGAGCTGGGCATCCCGGTATTGGATGCGGCCGGTTTTGCGTTGCTTGTCGAGGGCGGGCCGGATGCGGTCGCGCACCTGATCAATAACGGTTAGGCGGGGCAATAACGGCTAGGCGAGCCAATAACGGTAAGTCGGTTTGAGTCGGGCTTAGCGGCGTGGTGTAGGCAGCGGCTTGAGGCGTTTGCGGCGGGCGATGAGATCGAGCGCGTGTGCATCGAGCCGGCGGTCTTCTTCGCTCTTGAGCTTGAGCTGCGGCACCTCGGCGGCTTTACCGTCCTCATCCACGCGCACAAACACCATGGTGCAGCGGGTGGTGAGCCTGAACCGCATATCGCGCGGATCGGTCGAACGTACCCGCAGCGACATGTGCACCGAGTGCGGACCGGTGTGGATGATTCGGCCATCAACCTCCACGACATCACCAATGTGCACCGGTGCCTGAAAATGAATACCGCCGGTGTACACGCACACCGTTTGTTTACCGACAAAGCTCGTAGAAAGCGTCTGCGCGCACTCGGTGAGCCAGCGCATCACAATGCCACCGTGCGCGTTCCCACCCCAGTTCACATCCGTCGGATTCGCCAAAAACCGCAGCGTAAGTGACGGGGTTGTGCCCTCGTCGCTGAATTTTTGGTCGAGGGTGATCTGGTGGATCTCTTTGCGGGCTTCGAGCCGTTCGACGGCATCCGCCGAGAGTCGTTCATCCTCGCTGGTACGCGGCCGCCACTTGGGCACCTCGACGGGCTTGCGGTCGTCGTCCATGGCGACAAAAACGAGCAGACAGCGCGTGGCCAGCGAGAACTCGCCCGTGCGTGGGCTGGCCGACTCGACGGTAACCAGCACGTGCATACTGGTGCGTCCCGTGTAAATGAGCTGCGCGGTTGCCTCAACGAGTTCGCCTGGGCGGATCGGTCGCGAAAAGTGCACATTGCCGACGTACGCGGTCACGCAATAGTGGCCGCTGTAGCCCGCGGCGCAGGCGTAACCGGCCTTGTCGATCCATTCGAGAACGCGCCCCGCCTGAATGCTCAGCCCATCACGGGTCTCGTCGGTGGGAGCGGCGAGAAAACGAAGCGTGATGCGATCGTGCATGGCGGCGATCTCCTTCGACAACACAGACGGAGTTGTTCTATTCTCTCACCGCCAGTTATCGGTTGATGCCGAGCCTTGAGCCGAGGTTATTCGATACCCTTGCCGAGGTTCGACCACGCCAGATAAGAGGGGAGTGCAACGTGCAGGATGAGTCGCTGATCGACCTGGCTACCGACGCGATCTTCGCGCATGTCCAGGCCGAGCGTGAGCTGGCCGAACGCTTCCCTGACGCAACCTGGACTTTTAACCCCGCGCACGCAGCCGTGACGGCTCACCTCGGCGAGACCTCGCACGATTTTCCGGCACAGTTCATCGCCACTATTGATCAAACCGCGGGGATGTGGACCTGGGCGTGGCAGGAAGCCATCGGGGTTTCCGACGCGGTGCTGCAGCTTGCCCGTCGTGTACGCGAGGTTGGCGAACAGCGCGCAATTGCGCCGCTGACCACCCCGCAGGTGCAGCTGCACGAAACCGCCTCGCTGTCGTTGCAACTGGCGGCGCAGAGCCTGAGTGATGCGTCCCACTGGCTGCGTATTGAGACCGAGCCTGGCAAATTGGCAGTGCTGAGCGTGGCTGCCGGCGAGCTTGAACTCCCCGACGCAAACGCACTGGTTGACATTGTGATGAGCGGTGTTGCGCTGCAGATCAGCGACCGGCATCGTGCCGCGTTCGAGGCATACCTCAAACAATTGGATGCCTCCAGCGAGACGTTCGATGAGAATTGGATGCGCGTCTCAGTTGCCAATGGCACGGTGATCGCCACCTTCGATGCCGAGGGGCGCATCCTGTCGATCAATCGTGAACAGGATGCGGTCGACCAGCGCTCGGCGCGCGAGTCGACCGAGCGAATGGTCGCGGAGTTTGAACTCGACGACGAATCGCCATTTGGTCCCTCACCATTTGTTTTTGCATCCACGCCTATAAATGCGCCACAGCTTGATGAACCGGCCGAGAATGATGCCGATGAGCCGGCGTTCACCGCCACCGATATTTTTGGGGTTGTCGATTCGCAGCCTGCGGTTGCGAACCCGACTGCAACACCGCCAGCACCGCCAGCACCGCCGGCAGCGCCGCCATCGGCACCCGAACCGGTGTCGCCCCCATCGGCACCAGCGCCGGTGAACCAACCCGCAATGCCGGGGCTGCCCGAGCTGCCACCGCTGTCGCAGCAGCCGGCTCCAGGGCAGCAGCGTCCGCCGCAGCAGCCGCAGCAGCAGGGTCCGCCGCAGCAGTCGGCTCCGGGGCAGCAGCGTCCGCCACAGCAATTTTTCCAGCCGCCCGGTCAGCAGCCGGGCCCGCAACAGTTTGATCAGCCGCAGCAGCAGTGGTCGCAGCCACGACCGCCAGCGCCATTCCAGGCAGCACCATTCCAGCCGGCGCCTGGGCAACCGGGGCAGTCGGGGGTATTCCCGGCAGCGCCATCCCAACCCGCACCGGGGCAGCGGCCGTGGCAGTCACAGCAGCCCCAGCAACAGGTACCCGGTCAGCAGGCACCCGGCCAACAGGCACCTCGGCCGCAGCAGCGGTTCAACCAGTCGTATCCACCGCAACAGCCGCCGCGACAGGCGCCCTGGCCCCCACAGCAGGCCGGACAGCAGGCCGGGCCACAGCAGCAAGCCGGGCAGCAACAGCGGGCGCCCTGGGCGCAACAGCAGCCCGGTCCGCAACAGCAGCCCGGTCCGCAACAGCAGACCTGGCCACAGCAGCAGCCTGGCCAAGCGCGCCCGCAGCAGCATCCGCAGAACCCCTACGGTCCGTTTGGCCAGCAGCCCCCGCCCCCGTATCAGCCGCATTAAGCTCCATCGCGACGATGGCGAACTAGAATTGACCAGTTCCCATCCGATATCGATTACGGAGCGCAATGTCTGACATCACCGCGGCCGACGTCGAGCACCTGGCCGGCCTAGCGCGAATCAACCTCACCGACGAAGAGGTGGCGCGTATGACCGAGCAGCTCGTCGACCTGCAGCACATCATCGAAAAAGTGCAAGAAGTAGCCACCCCCGAGGTGCCCCCGGCAAGCCACCCGCTGGTGGAATACAACGTCACTCGGACCGATGAAGTGGGCCAGGTCCTCGACCGCGATGCCGCGCTCGCGGGAGCACCCGACCACGACGAAACCCGTTTCCGGGTCACCGCAATCCTTGGCGAAGAACAGTAGGGGAGTAGGCGCATGACTGAACAACTCACTCGCAGCTCTGCCGCCGAGCTCGCCGCCGCAATTCGCGCCGGCGACACCACCTCGGTTGCGGTCACCCAGGCCCACCTCGACCGCATCGACGCGGTCGACGGCGCGGTGCACGCATTTCTCAAGGTCGATGCCGAGGGCGCGCTCGAACAGGCCGCCGAAGTCGACCGTCGTCTCGCTGCCGGCGAAACGCTTTCACCGCTGGCCGGTGTGCCCGTGGCGGTGAAAGACAATATCGCCACCCGCGGTCTCGAAACCACCGCAGCCAGCCGCATCCTCGAGGGCTGGAAACCACCGTACGATGCCCACGTCGTTGAGCAGCTGCGTGCCGCGGGCACCCCGATCATCGGTAAAACCAATCTCGACGAATTTGCGATGGGCGGTTCGACCGAGTTTTCGGCCTACGGCCCCACCCACAACCCGTGGGACCTCGACCGCACCCCAGGCGGTTCGGGCGGTGGCTCGGCAGCGGCTGTGGCGGCATTTGAGTCGCCGATCGCGCTTGGCACCGACACCGGTGGTTCGATTCGTCAGCCGGCATCCCTGACCGGCACCGTCGGCATGAAACCCACCTACGGCAGCGTGAGCCGTTACGGGGCACTCGCCATGGGGTCGTCGCTCGACCAGATCGGCCCCGCCGCGCGCACCGTGCTCGATGCCGCACTGTTGCACGACATCATCGGTGGTCGCGACCAGCGCGACCAGACCTCACTCAACACCGAGTGGCCGTCATTTGCCGACGCTGCCCGCGCCGGACACGAGCCGGGCGCAGTCAAGGGGCTGCGCGTGGGCGTACCCAAGCAGCTTGCCGATGCCGAAAGCTGCGAGCCGGGCGTGCGCGAGAGCTTCGAAAAAGCACTCGAGACGCTGCGTGAACTTGGCGCCGAAATCAGCTGGATCGACACCGCCACATTCGAGTACGCCGTCGCCGCCTACTACCTGCTGATGCCCGCCGAAGTATCGAGCAACCTCGCTCGCTACGACTCGGTGCGGTACGGTGTGCGCGTCGACGACGCCGGCGCCGCCAATGTCGAAGCCGTCATGTCGGCAACCCGCGCGGCCGGGTTCGGAGACGAGGTCAAGCGTCGCATCCTGCTCGGCACCTACGCGCTGTCGGCCGGATACTACGACGCCTATTACGGCTCGGCTCAGAAGGTGCGCACGCTGGTGCAGCGCGAATTTGAGCGTGCGTTCAGCGAGGTCGATGTGCTGGCCGCGCCCACCTCACCCTCGGTGGCGTTCCGCTTCGGCGAGCGTGTGGAAGACCTCACCGCCATGTACTACGCCGACTTCACCACTATCCCGGCAAACCTCTCGGGCGTGCCAGCACTGTCGCTGCCCTCAGGGCTTGCCGACGGGCTGCCGGTGGGACTACAGCTGATGGCCCCGGCCCGCGAAGATGCCCGACTCTACACTGTGGGCGCTGCGATCGAACGCGCGCTCGACACCGAGCGCGGTAGCACGCTGCTGGCCGCCGCTCCCGAGCTCAAGGAAGGCGCACGATAATGGCTCGTCCCGATCTGATGGACTACGAGGCGGCGCTCGAAAAATACGAGCCGGTTATCGGCCTCGAGGTGCATGTTGAACTCAACACCGACACCAAGATGTTTTCGCCCACGCCCAACCCCGCCAACGGCAAGTACGACGATGCCGAGCCCAACACGCTCGTGGGCCCGGTCGACCTCGGCCTGCCGGGCACGCTGCCGGTGGTAAACCAGCAGGCGGTTGAGCACTCGATTCGCCTGGGGCTCGCCCTCGGCTGCGAAATCGCCGAAGAATCGGGTTTTGCGCGAAAGAACTACTTCTATCCCGACAACCCGAAGAACTACCAGATTTCGCAGTACGACGATCCGATCGCGTTCAATGGTGAGGTCGAGGTTGAGCTCGAGGACGGCACGGTGTTTTCAGTGCCGATCGAGCGTGCCCACATGGAAGAAGACGCCGGTAAGCTCACCCACATCGGTGGCGCAACCGGCCGCATCCAGGGCGCCGATCATTCGCTGGTTGACTACAACCGCGCAGGTGTGCCACTCGTAGAGATCGTGACCAAGCCGGTCTTCGGCGGCGAAGCCCGCACCCCCGAACTCGCCGCCGCCTACGTCTCCACCATTCGCGATATCGTGCGTGCGCTGGGTGTTTCAGAAGCGCGCATGGAGCGCGGTAATTTGCGCTGCGACGCTAACGTTTCGTTGCGGCCGCGCGGCACCGAAAAGCTCGGCATCCGCACCGAAACAAAAAACGTGAACTCGTTCCGTTCGATCGAACGGGCAGTGCGCTACGAGATTCAGCGCCAGGCCGCCATCCTTGAAGCCGGCGGTACGGTGACGCAAGAAACGCGTCACTGGCACGAAGATACCGGGCGCACTTCGCCGGGCCGACTCAAGTCGGATGCTGACGACTACCGTTACTTCCCCGAACCCGACCTGATGCCGCTGCGCCCCGACCGCACCTGGGTCGAACAACTGCGCGCCGAGCTCCCCGAGCAGCCAGTGCTGCGCCGCCGTCGACTCAAGGGCGAATGGGGCTTTGGCGACCAGGAGTTCATGGATATCGTCAATGCCGGCCTGCTCGACGCGGTTGCCGACACCGTCGCCGCTGGTGCCACGGCAGCGGGCGCCAAAAAATGGTGGATGGGTGAGCTCAGCCGTATCGCCAACGAGCGTCAGGTGCACCCCACCGAACTCGCGAGCGCCGCGCAGGTTGCCGAAATCGAGGCGCTCATCAGCGAGGGCGTTGTGAACGACAAGCTCGCCCGCCAGGTGCTCGAGGGCGTGCTTGCCGGTGAGGGTTCGCCGCGTGAGGTGGTCGACAGCCGTGGCCTCGCCGTGGTGTCAGACGATGGTGCACTGGTTGCCGCAGTCGATGAGGCGCTCGCCGCCCAGCCCGATGTGCTGCAAAAAATCCGCGACGGTAAGGTGCAGGCCGCCGGCGCGATCATCGGTGCGGTGATGAAGGCCATGCAGGGCAAGGCCGATGCCGGCCGCGTGCGCGAAATCATTCTCGAACGCGCCGCACAATAACCCCGCCCACTGTGGCACATGTGGGCCGGTGCTGCTAGAGCACCGGCCCACAATGTTTTTGGCGCGAACCCGACTAGCGATCTACTGTCTGCAGGTGCGCGAGGTTCGCTCGCACCATGCTTTCGGCCACCGACAGCACCTGTTCGGGTGCATCCGCATACAGCCGCCGCGCGATTCGACCGGCGTCGTCACCGCACGCATCCCGCAGCGCGGCCACCTGCTCGAGCCGCCGCATCCGATGCCCCCGCAATCGCTGCGCTTCGCTCGTGAGGTCGGGCAGCGTGGGTCCGTGCCCGGGGCAAATCTGCAGCGGCAGGTTTTCACCGGTAGCGACCAGCTGATCAAGCGTTGCCAGGTAGTCGCCAAGCGTGCCATCCGGGAAATCGAGCATCGTGGTGATGCCGCCGAGAATGGTGTCGGCGGTGAACACCAGCCCGCGGTCGGCGCCGTCGCGAACCAGTGTGAACGACAGCGAATCGGCGGTGTGGCCGGGTGTTGCCAGCACCTCGACTGCGCCGCTTTCAGTTTCGATTCGTTCGCCGCCGCGAAGCGTCGCGGCATCCCGGCAGTATTCGTCGAGGGCGGCAAACACCCGGGCGCCGGTGCGAGCCACCAGCGCATCAATTGCGCCGGTGTGGTCGCGGTGCCGGTGGCTTACGAGCACCGTCTCAATGGGCCAGCGGGCGAGGGCATCAACATGAGGCTCGAGATCGGGACCCGGGTCGATGAGGATGCGGCCATCAATCAAATAGCTATTGGTGCCGCTGAGGGTCATCTGGCCCGGATTATTCGCCCGGATGCGCAGCACACCGGGTGCCACCGCAAAACTTGCGCTATCACAGTGGGAATTCTCGTCAGCGGCGCGTTCGGAGGTGGCCATAGTGGCCAGGGTACTTGTCGGCCGGTGAAATACGTGCTGGAATGCCGGGCGGCAGCGAGAACGGGTGCGGTAGCGTCGGGGGATGACCACTGGTGCGGATATGACACGTGACGGGATGCGTCTGGCAGCGACGGTGCTGTTGCTGCGCGATGGCGGCGACGGGCTCGAAACCCTCATGATGCGCCGGCCGAAGCGCGGTTCGTTCGCGGATGCGTGGGTGTGGCCGGGCGGCGCGGTGGAGGCGAGCGATGGCGGCGCGGTCAATCACGAGCATCCCGCCGCCGAACGCCAGGTCACGAGTGCGGCCGCGGTGCGGGAATTGCGCGAAGAAACCGGGCTGCGAGTTGAAGCCGGCGCATTGCATCCCTACGCACTGTGGAGCCCGCCGCAGCATTCGATGCCGAAGTTTCGCACCTGGTTTTATATCGCCACCGAGTATTGCGGCACCCCTCGGCCACAGCTGAGTGAGGTGGCCGAACTTGCCTGGGTGCGACCCGATGAGATGCTCGTGGCACATGAGCGAGCCGAACGCACACTCATTGTGCCCACCTGGGTGACGCTGTGGCAGCTCATGCAGCTGGGCAGCAGCGAAGCGGTGTTGACGCATGTAGCGAACACCCCGTTTGAACACTATGAAACGCGGCAGGTTGCCGAGCAGCGTTGCTACTGGTTTGGTGACAGTCAGTGGCAGATTGATGAACTCGGCACGGCATCGCGGCCCGCTGCTCGGCACCGACTCGAAACCGGTGCGCGGCCGTGGCGGTATATCCGTGACTTCGAATGAGGCGGTAGGGCGGTTAGTTCGCCGGCGGCTCGGGGAGTTTGACACCCGCAAGGCGTGATGGTGCGCCCTCTTTGAGTCGCAGCATGGCCTCCTGCGAAATGGATGCAATGAGCTTGCCGTCACGCGTGTAGAGATAGCCCTGTGCGAGCGTGCGGCCGCCGTGTGCGTTTGGTGATTTAATGCGCAGCAGCATCCACTCATCGGCGCGGGCAAAGCGGTGCCACCACACGCCGTGGTCGAGGCTCGCCACTCGCAGCCGCGGATCGATCCACGTGAGGCCGTGGCGGCGCAGCGTGGGTTCGAGCATGAGATAGTCGCTCACATAAGCGATCGCCGCGGCGTGCACGATGGGGTCGTCCGGTAGCGGGGCAGCCGATTTCACCCACACATGGTCGAAGGGCTCACGCGAGGTGCTTGGCTGCAGGTAGACCGGGCCGTCGACGTGTCGCATCACGAACGGGCGGCGGTGCACCCAAAAGTTGGCGAGTTTCACCCCGGCCTGCTCAACCAACTCGGCTTCGCTGGGCAGCGACTCAGGCATCGGCAGGTTTTCGGGCATCGGGAAATCGTGGTCGACCGCGCTTTCCTCTTCGATCTGGAACGACGAAATCATCGACCAGATCGGCAGCCCGTCTTGGAAGGCTTCAACGTGACGGGTTGAGAACGACTTGCCGTCGTGAATCCGATTGACCGAGAAGGTGATGGGCTTTTGGATATCGCCCGGCCGCAAAAAATAGCCACGCATCGAGTGGATATTGCGGTCTGCCGGCACCGTGCGAGTGGCCGCCACGATCGACTGGGCTGCCACCTGGCCGCCGAAGACGCGGCCGCCGGGCATCCACTGGCTGGCGCCGGTGAAAATGTCTTCGGTGGTGCGTGCACCGGTGTCGATGAGGTTGAGCGTGGCGAGGAACGCGTCGAGCGGCGGCATTGCCTCAAGCTCAGCCATCGTTTTTGGTAGCGGCGGCATCTCAGGCATCATGCCGTGCGTGGGTGCAAGATTCGCGGATTCGGTCACGGGCTACAGTGTAACTGCGCCGGCTGCCGCCGCTATCAGTTGCGCGCTACTCGTCGTCGCTGGCTGCGCGCGTGGCCTTCGGGTTGGCGGTGAGCGTTTCTTTCACGCTGCGGCGCAGCACCTTACCGAGCATCGACTTCGGCAGCTCCTCCCAGATGACATAGCTGCGCGGACGCTTGTACTCTGCCAGGTGTTCACGGGCGTGAGCGCGCACCGCCTGCTCGTCAAACTCGGCCTCTGGGTCGGGTACAACCACCGCGGTGATCGACTCGGCTTTGTTGCTGCCGCGGGCGATACCGACCACCGTAACCTCGAGCACGCCGGGGGCCTGCAGCAGTACCTGCTCGACTTCGGAGGGCGACACATTGAAACCACCGGTGATGATGATTTCTTTTTTGCGGTCGACAACGGTGACAAAACCGTCTTCGTCCTGAGTGACCAGGTCGCCGGTGCGCAGCCAGCCGTCCGGCAGCATGACCTGCTCGGTTTCGGCTTCGTTTTTCCAGTAGCCCTGGAACACCTGCGGGCCCTTAATGACGAGCTCGCCGACCTCGCCGAACTCGACCTCTTTTTCGAGATCGTTCGGGTCGACCACGCGCATCAGCGTTGATGGCGCCGGCACACCGATGGTGCCGACCTTGCGGGTGGGTCCAAACGGGTTCACCATCGCGAACGGCGAGGCCTCGGTGAGGCCATAACCCTCGTTGAGCTTGCCGCCGGCAACCGCCTCCCAGCGGTCAACGATGGCGTTGGTGAGCGTCATGGCGCCGCTCATGGCGTAGCGGGCGTGCGAAAGGTCGAGCTCGGGGTTGTCGCGGGCCACGCGCGCGAGCCGGTCGTACATGGGCGGTACCCCAGGCACGAAGGTCGCTGGGTGACGCTTTGATGCCTCGACCACCATGTCGGGGTCGAACGTCGGGAACAGCACCACACGCGATGCCGACACCACACCGTACAGGCCGCCAAGCAGCATCCCGAACGTGTGGAATAGCGGCAGGAACAGATAAATAGTTTCTTCGCCGGGGGTGAACTCGGGCATCCAGGCCGCACCCTGACGGCCGTTTGACACCAGGTTGCTGTGTGAGAGCATGGCGCCCTTCGGCGCTCCGGTGGTACCCGAGGTGTAGGCGAGCGAGGCGATATCATCGGCGCCCGGCTTCGGGAAGGTTTCGGGCAGCTCACCGTGCTTCAGTAGCTGTTCAAAGGGGATGGTTCCCGGCGCCGGGGCGGTGAGCTTTTCACGGCTTTCGCGCGCCTTCGCCACCGGCAGACGCAGCAGGAGCTGTATTTTCAGCGGCATGGCGCGGGTCATATTCATCGAAATGATGTGCTTGATGCTGAGTTCTTCGGCAAAGTCTTGGATGACCGGTGCGACCTTGTCCCACACGATGACGTATTCGGCACGGTGGTCGGCAAACTGGGTGTAAAACTCGTCGCGGGTGTAGAGCGCATTGTGTTCCACAGCAACCGCACCCAGCCGCAGCACCGCGTAGTAGGCGATCAGGTGTTGCGGACAGTTGGGCATGATGAGCGCCACCCGGTCGCCCTTGCCCACACCGAGCCGGCGCAACCCTTTGGCCGCGCGCAGCACCTGGTTGTGGAACTGGGCAAAAGTGAGTTCGCGGCCAAAAAATTCGAGCGCTGGCGAGTCGGCATAGTCGGCGGCCCGCGATGCAAGTTCGTCGTAGAGCGATCCGGTTACCGGCTCGATATCGGCGGGAACATTTTCGGCATAGCTGGCCAGCCAGCCTCGTTTGGCATTGAACTCTTGTGCACGCATGGGGTAAATCCTACGAGACATCTGCGCCCGCTTGCCGTAGCCCGTGCCGGAGCGCAGCCACTTGCTGGTGCACAGCAGCTGCTACCAAACGTCGGTGGCTCATGCCAGTCTGGAGGGGTGACAAAAAAGGATCTCGGGGGTCGCATCACCGGCACTGGCGGTGACGATACCGGTGCCACGATCCTGCATGTCGATATGGATGCGTTTTTTGTCTCGGTAGAGCAGCTCGAGCGCCCCGAGCTGCGCGGCAAACCGGTAATCGTTGGTGGTAACGGCACCCGGGGAGTGGTTTCTTCGGCGAGCTATGAGGCGCGCGCGTACGGGGTGCACGCAGCCATGCCGATTGGCCGAGCGCTGCAGCTTTGCCCGCAGGCGGTGGTGATTCCAGGCCAGATGCACAAGTATCGTGCCGCTAGCGCCGAGGTGATGCGCGTGTTCCACGACATCACGCCGCTGGTCGAGCCGCTGTCGATCGACGAGGCGTTTTTGGATGTGTCGGGAGCGACCAAATTGTTCGGGTCGCCAGGCGAAATCGCGCGGCTGATTCGTCGCCGCGTGCTTGCCGAAACCGGGCTGACCTGTTCGGTGGGGGCTGCGAGCACCAAATTTGTGGCGAAGCTGGCCAGCGGCAAATGCAAACCCGACGGGATGCTGGTGATCTCACCCGATGAGACGCTTCCCTTTTTGCACGCGCTACCGGTGGGTGCACTGTGGGGAGTGGGCGGCAAGCTCGCCGAAAAATTACACGGCCGCGGCATCAACACGGTGTTCGACCTGGCGCACACCCCCGTGCCGGTGCTCGAACGGCTCGCCGGTAAGGCAATGGCACAGCGGCTATCGGCACTCGCCTGGGGTCGCGATGAGCGGGCGGTGGTAACCGAGCATCAAGAAAAATCGGTATCGCACGAGCAAACTTTTTCGGAGGATGTCACCTCACATGCCGAGCTTGAACGCGAGGTGCGGGCGCAGGCGGATGCGGTGGCGCAGCGGCTGCGCAAAGCAGATCTGGTTGCGGGTACGGTCGCCGTGAAATTGCGCTGGGCCAATTTTGAAACCATCACCCGCCAGGAACGCCTCGACCGCCCGTCTAGCACGGGACTGGTGCTGTTTCGGGCTGCTGCGCGATTGCTGGCCGGGATGCATCATGATGGCCAGGCGGTGCGGCTGATCGGGGTGCGTGCCGATCAGCTGGCGCCGGCGGGGGAAGCGACGGCGCTCACGCTCTGGGATGAACAGCACGATGACGAGTGGGATGCTGCCGAGCGGGCGGTGGATGTGGCCACAGCAAAATTTGGTCGGGATGCTCTGCGCCCGGCTTCGCTGCTTGGCCGTCATGAGCGCCGTGACCGAGGCACAGGACTTACCGAGCGTCCGAATCGGCCGAGCAACTAGAACCGACTTTTTGAAACCGGCTTTTTTACTTACAGCTGCTGGTCGGCAGCGCAGTGGCTATGGTGCTGCCGGTGAAAACACCGCTGCCGAGTGCGGTGGCATTATTGCGTAGTTGCGGCCGTTCACGTGCTCGAGCCTGACTTCGGCGCTGGTGACATACTCGAGCAGCGGCTGCTCAACAACCCGCGTCCATCGCACATCCACGTCCACCTCAACCCGGCGCATCTCACCGGCAAAATTGAGCACCACCTGAACATTTCCGCGCCAGAACGACAGTGTGCGCTCATCCTCGTCATAGCTCACCGTCACATCCCGTAGCCACGGCGATGAAAGTTCGGGGAGCGTGCGCCGCAGCGCGATCAGCTCTCGGTAGATCACAAAAAGCCGCTCGTGTTCGGGTTGAGCGAGCTCGTGCCAATCGAGCTTTGACCGCTCAAACGTCGCCAGCGCCTGCGGGTCGGGAACTTCCACATCGGCCCAGTCCATGCGCGAAAACTCGCTGATGCGTCCCTCGGTGGTCATTTTTGCGAGCTCGGGTTCGGGATGCGAAGAAAAGAACTGGAACGGACTGGTCGCACCCCACTCCTCACCCATAAACAGCATCGGCGTGAACGGCGCACACAGCATGAGCGTCGCCCCCACCGCAAGCTGGTCGATTGTGAGCGATTCGCTCAACCGGTCGCCGGTCGCGCGGTTCCCAATCTGGTCATGGTTCTGAATCGACACGACCAACCGCCAGGCACGCATCCCCTCGGGCAGCGCCCGCCCGTGGTGCCGGTTGCGGAAGCTCGACAGCGACCCGTCATGATAAAAGCCCTTCCGCAGCACCTTCGCGAGCGCACCCAAACCACCACCGTCGGCGGCAAAATCAGCGTAATAGCCACCAGCCTCGCCGGTGAGCGCCACATGCGCCGAGTGATGGAAGTCATCCGACCACTGGCCAGTGAGCCCGTACCCGCCCGCCGAGCGATTCGCAATCATTCGCGGTGCGTTGAGATCCGACTCGGCAATCAGCGAAAGCGGTTTGCGCAGCTGCGCCGAACACGCATCCACCTCATCAGCCAGCTCTTCCAGCACGTGAGTGGCGCGAGTATCGACCAGCGCGTGCACCGCATCCAAGCGCAGCCCGTCAACGTGAAAGTCACGGAACCACATGAGCGCGTTATCGATAATGTAGCGGCGCACCTGGTCTGAGTCGAACCCGTCAAGGTTTACCGCATCACCCCACGCGGTGGTGTGCTGGCCCGCCAAATACGGGCCATACATGCCCAAATAATTACCGGAGGGTCCGAGGTGGTTATACACCACATCCTGAATCACCCCAATACCGCGCTGGTGGCAGGCATCAACAAAACGCTGATACGCCTCCGGGCCGCCGTACTGCTCATGCACCGCATACCAGAGCACACCGTCATAGCCCCAGCCACGCGGCCCATTAAACGCGTTCACCGGCATCAACTCGACAAAATCAACACCGAGATCGACCAGGTGATCGAGCTTGTCAATCGCGGCATCGAGCGTGCCCTCGGGTGTGAAGGTGCCCAGATGGAGTTCGTAAATGATGCTGCCGGCAAGCTGTCTGCCGGTCCAGGCCGCATCCGACCAGCGATACCGGGCGGCATCAAATGTGCGCGACAGCCCGTGCACGCCGTCGGGTTGGCGACGCGAACGCGGATCGGGTCGGGGAGTATCATCGTCGTCGATCAGGTAGCCGTAGTCGTGCTCTCTAACCGCAGGCGCCGGCACCGCCTGCTCGGCGGCGATAACGCTGATTGGCCCGGTGAGCGTGAGATCGCCGTCGGCGACCGCAGTGGCCAGCGCGATCGGTTCATCCGGCAGCTCTGGCAGCCCAATGGGGCGCCACCAATTTTCGTCCGAACGAGCCATCTCGTAGATGGCGCCGTCGATGACGACGCGCATTCGGTTGGCCTTCGGTGCCCAAACATCAAAACGGGCATCACGCATGGCAGGGCTCCTTAAAATCGATCGACGTTAACCGGCTCGCAAGCCGCTAAAACCGCACCAGTATGGCCACCGGCAACTCATCAAGCATGCTGGCAAGCAGCGCCTCGCCACTGAACTCCCGGCCGGTGAGCTGATCGAGCCAGCGTCCCTCGGGAAGCGAGACGGTCGTGCCATGCCAGCCGCCACCCTCGGCGAGTCCCACCGGGCGAATAGCACCAACGAGTGCGACTCCGCCGCGGTCAAACGCCACCGCGTGGTCTTGTGCCGCGCCGGTCACCGTCAGGGGTGTGTACTGCGTAAACCGTTCAGGCAGTTTGCGCCGTAACCGCAGTGCAGCGGTAACCACCATGAGTTTGGTTGCGCCGGTCTCGTCGAGTGCCGGGCGGGCGCCCTTCCCGATCGCGTCGAGTGCCGCTTGACGCGCGGCCCAATCGACCGGGCGGCGGTTGTCGGGGTCGACGAGTGAGCGGTCCCACAGCTCGGTGCCCTGATACACATCCGGCACCCCCGGTGCAAGCAACTGGATCGCTTTCATCACCAGCGAGTTGTGGTAGCCATGCGGCGTGATTTTTTCGTGCAGCCGGGTAATAATCGCCCGAGCAGCGGGGTGATCGAAGGCGGCATCGATGGCCCCGTGCACACTGTCCTCATACTGCTCATCAACTGCGGTCCAGGTGGTGATTTCGCCAGACTCACGAGCCGCCTTAGTGGCGTAATCGTGCAGCCGCTCGCGTGACGCCGGCCACGCACCCACAACGGCCTGCCAGATCAAATTGGCGAAGGCGGGGTTTTCAACCGGCTGAATCTCAAGCAGCTCGTGCAGCGCTTCGGCCCAGTCATCGGGCATCTCACTGAGCACGTCAATCCGCGCTCGAGTGTCTTCCGAGCGCTTGGTGTCGTGCGTGGTCAGGGTGGTTTGTGCGTGTGGCCAGCGTGCAAGCCGCGCCTGCTGAGCGGCGTGGAAGTCAGCCACGCTCGTCGCCAAATGGCTCGGGTCGCCACCGACCTCGTTGAGCGAGGTGAGGCGCGAAAACCGATAGAAGGCCCGATCTTCTACCGCCTTCGCCATGATCATGCCGGTGGTTTGTTGCCAGCGAAGCGCGGCCGGATGCGCCGGGTCGCGCAGCACGTGCAGCAGCCGTTCGATTTCGCCGGCCAGATCTGCACGCCAATCGGCGGCATTGCGCGCGGCCTGCTCGAGCAGTTCGGTACCGTGCGGCAAATAGGTGCGGTAAACACTGAAATTCGCGGCAATTTCGCTCAGCGCATCGAGCGTCTGGTCGCTCGCGTCACCCAGTTCACGAGCTACCCGGCGCAGTTCAGCCTGCAGCGCATCATCGGCGACGTCGCGCTTGCAGTGGTGGGTGAGTGTATCCCAATCGTCAAGATCACAGGACGACAGTGCGGCGGCCGCCTGCTCGAGATCGGCAACCCCGTCGGCATCCACGAAGAGCCGTTCGGTGGCAGCAAGCGCGTCATATCCGGTAGTGCCCTCGCATGCCCAGTCGGGCAGCTGCTCACCGGGTTCGAGAATTTTTTCGACGATCACATAGGCGCCACCGGTGCGCTCGCGAAGCCGCTCGAGATAGCCGGCCGGGTCACGCAGTCCGTCGGGATGGTCAATGCGCAACCCGTCAACGAGCCCCTCACGCAGCCACGAGAGGATCTCGGCGTGCGCAGCATCCCACACCTCGTCGCGTTCAACGCGCAGGCCGGCAAGCGTGGTGACTGTAAAAAACCGGCGGTAGTTCAGTGCGTGGTCACCGAGCCGCCAGTGCACCAGTCGGTAGTGCTGATTGGCGTGTGTGGTGCGGATGTCATCGCTTGCGGTTCCGGGGGAGAGTGGAAACTCGAGATCCCAGTAGCGCAGTACCCCGGCATCGGCGTCGACGGTGACATGTTTGATGGGATCGCCGGGCTGCTCGGGCATATCGTCATCACCGATGATGGGGATGAGCAGCTTACCGTCACCAGCATCCCAATCAATATCGAAAAATTCGGCATAGGACGAATCGCGACCGTGCCGCAACACATCCCACCACCAGGGGTTTTCGCGCGGCACGCTGATCCCCATATGGTTGGGCACGATGTCGACCAACACGCCCATGCCGAGCTCGTGTGCCGTCTCGCACAGCCGCACGAACTGATCACGGCCGCCGCGGGTCGCATCAACACGGGTGGGGTCAACCACGTCGTAGCCGTGCTGCGAGCCGCTGGTCGACTGCAGCACGGGCGATAGATAGATCCAGTCGACACCGAGCTGGGCGAGATAGGGCAGCTGCGCGGTGGCCGCCGCGAAACCAAACTCGGGGGTTAGCTGAAGCCGGTAGGTGCTCTTTGGTACCCGACGCTCAACGGTCGATGACTGCGGATCCGACATGGTTGCTCGCTCCTTTGCGGTTTCGCGATTGACAGCTGGCGGTTATTGACTGCTGGCGGTTACTGGTCGGTGGGGTCTGACATCGATGCCTGCTCGTTTGCCTGCGTGATGATCGGAATTGCCTGCGTGGTGGTGGCAACCGAAGCCGCAACCGAGTGATCGGGTTCGGGCTCGGGTTCGGTGAACTCGCGGAGCAGCACCAGCGACCGAGAAACGAGGGTGAACGTATCACCGGGACCGAGAGCACCGAGCTGGGTTGCCTTCCCGGCAGTGTCAATCACCGGCTCCCACCGGAAATCAAGATCGGCGTTGGGGAGGCGAGTTTCGACATCGTTTTCTGAGGCATTGAAATAGATGATGAAACTCTTGTCGCGGATGCGTTCGCCGCGCGCATCTCGACCGGCAATCGCATCCCCGTTGAGAAATAGCCCAACGGCGCGCACGAATGCTTCGTTCCAGGTTTCATCCGACATTTGGCTGCCATCGGTCGACAGCCAGATCACATCCGCCAGCCCCTCACCCTCGCCGCGTTTGGCAACGCGGCCATTAAAGAAGTGGTGACGGCGGAAGGTGGGATGCTCGTGGCGCAGTGCCGCGAGTGCGCGCGTGAACTCCATGAGCGGTTTGTCGGCGTGCTCCCAATTAATCCACGACAGCTCACTGTCTTGCGCGTAGGTGTTGTTGTTTCCCTGCTGGGTGCGGCCGAGTTCATCACCGTGGCTGAGCATGGGAACCCCCTGCGACAGCAGCAGCGTGGCGATGAAATTGCGCTGCTGGCGGGCACGCAGCTCGTTAATCGCGGGGTCATCGGTCGGGCCTTCAGCCCCGCAGTTCCACGACCGGTTGTGCGATTCACCGTCACGGTTGTCTTCACCGTTGGCGTCATTGTGTTTTTCGTTGTACGAGACCAGGTCGCGCAGCGTGAACCCGTCGTGGGCGGTGACGAAGTTGATCGACGCCACCGGGCGCCGGCCCGACCGCTCATACAGATCGGCCGAGCCGGTGACGCGGGTGGCGAACTCGCCGAGGGTTGAGGGCTCACCGCGCCAAAAATCACGCACAGTGTCACGGTATTTGCCGTTCCACTCGGTCCACAGCGGCGGGAAGTTACCCACCTGGTAGCCGCCGGGGCCCACATCCCAAGGCTCAGCAATGAGTTTCGCCTGCGAAACGATCGGGTCTTGCTGCACAAGGTCAAAGAACGACGAAAGCTTGTCGACATCGTGCAGTTCTCGCGCGAGGGTTGAGGCGAGGTCGAAGCGGAAACCGTCGACGTGCATCTCGGTCACCCAGTAGCGCAGCGAGTCCATGATCAGCTGCAGCGAGTGCGGGTGACGCATATTGAGCGAGTTACCGGTGCCGGTGTAGTCGGTGTAGTAGCGCGCATCGGGTTCGAGTCGGTAATAGGCCGCATTGTCGATACCGCGCCAGCTGAGGGTCGGGCCCAGGTGGTTGCCTTCGGCCGTGTGGTTGTAGACCACGTCGAGGATGACCTCGATGCCGTTGGCGTGCAGGGTTTTCACCATGCTCTTGAACTCCTGCACCTGCTGGCCATTGTCGCCGGTTGAGGAGTAGTCGCCGTGCGGCGCAAAAAAGTTGAGGGTGTTGTAGCCCCAGTAGTTGCGCAGGCCCTTCTCGGCGAGTGTCGAGTCGTGCACAAATTCGTGCACGGGCATGAGCTCGAGTGCGGTGACGCCGAGGCGCTTGAGATGCTCGATTACCGCCGGGTGCGCCACGCCGGCATAGGTGCCGCGCATCGATTCGGGAATGTCGGGATGCAGCTGCGTGAGCCCCTTGACATGCGCCTCGTAGATGACCGAATCGGCGTAGGGGATGCGCGGGAGACGGTCGCCGTCCCAGTCGAAAAACGGGTTAATCACCACGCCCTTGGGCATGTACTTGGCTGAGTCTTCGTCATTGCGCGAGTCGGGGTCGCCGAAGTTATAAGAAAAAACCGCCTGGTTCCACTCGATATTGCCGGTGATGGCTTTGGCGTACGGGTCGAGCACCAGCTTGTTGGGGTTGAACCGGTGGCCGGTTGCGGGGTCGTAGGCGCCGTGAATTCGGTAGCCATAGAGCTGACCGGGTTGCACCTGCGGCAGGTAGCAGTGCCACACATACGCATCCTGTTCAAAAAGCCGCACCCGGGTTTCAGTGCCGTCCTGGTCGAACAGGCACAGTTCGACCTTTTCTGCGCCGCCCGAGTAGATGGCGAAGTTGGTGCCGGTGCCATCGAAGGTGGCTCCCAGCGGGTATGGCTGGCCCGGCCAACTGTGCGGAGTTTCGGTGTGCGACATGAACGAGGTTCCTTTCTTAGGCCCCTAACCATAGAGCGCCGCCCTGACAGGAACGCTGAGCTTCGGTAACCGGCGGGTTGCCGGTTGGCAAAGCAAATCAGGGTAGGTTCGCTGCTATGACCGTCTCACCGCGTGCATCCCACCGTCCCTGTGGCCGGACGCTGCTTATTGATGGCCGATCTGGTGCCGGAAAAACCGAGCTCGCCCGCACGCTCGCCCGTGAGTACGGTTGCGAGCTGGTGCATGTCGAGCATTTTTATCCCGGCTGGGAGGGGTTGAGTGCCGGGGCTCGATGGCTGGTGGGTGCGGTGCTCGCGCCGCGGGCGCGAGGTGAGCGCGTGCGGTTGCGCGAGTGGGATTGGCACCGCGGTGGTTTTCATGATGGCGCAATGCTTGCCCCCGAACCCGATCTCATCGTGGAGGGATGCGGGGCGATTACCCGGGCATCGCTGCCGTATGCCGATGTGTCGTTCTGGCTGGATGCATCCGAATCGTTGCGGCGCGATCGCGCCCGCAGACGTGACGGTTCCGACGACTGGTGGGAGGGGTGGCGCGCACAGGAAAACGCCCTCTATGCGTTGGAGGCGCCGGCACAGCTGGCGGATGCGACATTCGAAATGCCGGGCGATATCGATGCGGTGCACAGGCTGCTCGGGCAGCGGGGCTTCGCAAAGTCGCTCGGCAGTGAGGGCCGACTCGAGTAAGCGGCCGGAGTTAGTAGTCGCTCATGTTCACAACCGAGAATGCGGCGAACCCAACAGTGGCCCCGATCACGATGAACACCACGAACATGATGACAAACGCCACGAGTCCGAGGATGAGCGAGGCGCGGGCGAAGTTTTGTTTGGCTTTGGAACTATCAGAGCCGAAGGCAAGCACCAGCAGATAGATGAACCCGATGAGTGGGAGGCCGGCAACAAAAAGCGTGAGAATCCAGCTGCCGAGCCCCTCGGGGTCTTCCGGTGGCTGAGCGTTATAGCCATACGGCGGGACAGGCTGATGCGCGGGCTGATAGTTCATCTGGGGGAATGACATCGAACACTCTTTCTGCTGGCAGATTCGGGAATCGAAGGTCGACTCGGTGCGGACAACCTATCGGGAGACTGAGTCGGCACGCTGAACGGGTGCCATTCAATTATGAGGAACGAGTGCGGCGGAAAGTTCCCGGGATGCGTTATCCCCAACCGAGTTCGTGAAGCTGTTCGTCGTCGATGCCGTAGTAGTGCGCGATTTCGTGGACGAGTGTGATGTGCACCTCATCGCGAAGCTCCTCGACGGTTTCGCAGATTGCCAGCAGCGGCTCGCGAAACAGGATGATGCGGTCGGGCAGCTCGCCGAAGCCGTATGCGCCGCGTTCGGTGAGATCGAATCCTTCGTATACGCCGAGCATGTCGAGCGATCCGTCGGGCGGTCGATCTTCGATTAGGAACACCACATTGTCGAGGCCGTCAACCACCCGATCGGGGAGCGCGTCGAGTTCGCTCACGACAAGCTGTTCAAAGTCTTCGGCGCTGAGTTCGATCATGCTGCCTCCGCGTCAGGCCCATTTTCGCGAATGTAGGTGATGCCGAAAGCAAAAACCTGTCGGAACTCCTGGCGACGTGCGCCCAAATCATACTGACTTCCAGAGCCCTTTTGAAAAATATCGAGCCCGCGGCCGAGGAGAAGCTTCCAGCCGTGATCTGTGCGAATCGACCTATCGTGGATGGTCTCGTCCCAGGTGACGGCGAACCGGATGCCCACGGTGGCTGCGCTGTCTTGGATCTCCTTGAGCATGTGGAGATGCTGCTGTTCGTATTCACCTTGTTCGGCTTTGGTCACGAGCGTAACCATGATCTCGTCGGCAGGATCCTTGGACGCAGCCAATAGAGACAACAGATCCACTAGGTTTCGTCCCTGGTGTGGGAGCCGGATGTAGGGATCTACAATGCTAATTTCTTTGGCGCCGCGCAGATGGGGTAGGAGTAACGTCTCGTACGACACTCCACGTTGGTTCTCCTGAAACTCTCGGTGACCTTCGAACAGATGAGGTTGTAGCGTGTCCGATGTCTGGGCTGCCTTTTCGAGATCGTGGTCTGGAGTATCTGTCGCCGCAGTCGGTGCTTCGTCGTCGGCATTAAACGACCGCGACTGGTAGTAGTCGGGGTACTCGTCTTCTTCGAGTGTGGACACTCCATGCCAGACGCCGGTCTTGTCGCTGTAACCGAAGTCGACAGCAGCCATCGTGGTGTCGATCCGCAAGATTTGATCTTTGACACGCTTGCGCCCTTCGATGGCAAAGCGGAGCAGTTCTTCGATCTCAGCATTGGTTGCTTGGCCAGTTGGGAAGATGAGCTTCATCAAACCAGAGAAGGTCTTCTGGATGCCGTCTCGATCACGTGTGGAGATGTTTGAGCCGAGTGTAAAGTGCTGTTGATAGCGGTCGGAAAAGTCGGTGTTGCGCATCGAACGTAGCACTTCGGCAATGTAGTCGACGACGAAGCCATAGCCAGTGGCAAACATCTCGCTACGGATGGTGTCTACCTCCCAGCCGGGGATGTAGAAATGGAGTCGGTCGAGGTAGGCGGAGTCGTGGTATGCCTCGGGAAGTTCGTCAAAAAGGTCCGAGTGTTTCAGCATGTAGGGCACGTTGTGCGAGGTGTTCCCGACGAACACCATGGATGCTTCGGCACCGAGAGTCTCGACACCACGGGAGAATGACTTGTTCGCCATATAGTTCTTCATGATGTCGACAAGCGCTTTGTCGGTGCGTTTTTTCTTGCCCGCGAACTCGTCGAATGCGACAACATCCCAGTAGCCGACCAATCCAATGCGGCCGTTGGCGTTGTTCACGAAGAGCTTGGGGACGGTGACCTCACCACCGGAAATCAACATGCCGTGGGGTGAGAACTCGGAGTAAATATGCGACTTGCCGGTGCCCTTTGGTCCAAGTTCGATCAGGTTGTAGTTGCGCTCGACGAAGGGGATGAGCCGCACGAGCTGCAGGAGTTTTGCACGGCGACCGAACATTTTGGGGTTGAACCCGATGGACTGGATTAGCAGATCGATCCACTCTTCCGTGTTGAATCCCCGGCGCGACTCGAGGTACCCATCTAGGTCGAAGTTCGACATTTGGATCGGCTTCAGGCTGCCGAGTATCCACGGCACCACTCGAACATCGTCGCTGTGAAAGTACTCGATGTCGCAGATGCACCACACACCCCCGACGAGCAGCTTCGGGTTCGCATTCACAATCGCAGGCTCTATGATCACGCCGCTGAGGCCAAGGTTGGCGAATGATGCTTGATAGACGTCCTGCTTGTCGTTCAAGGTCACGGTGACCTTGTCAATGATCCGGTGTCGGCCCTTTTCGCGGATCGTGGACTTTACCAGTTCGGCCTCGTTACGGTGTACGTAGTGGTCAGCGAGAATCCTGCGCACCGCATCGATGCCGGCCTGGATAGTCTCCTCATCGTCGGATGCGGCGTACTGGCCGAGCAAGTACTCCAGCACGTACGAGGGAACGATCGCGTTTCCCTTGACGACCTTCACCAGGTCCTTGCGCACGACCGAGCCTCCGAACAATAGATTGATCTTGTAGTCCAGGTCGTTCTGCGACGGTGTACTCGTTGCGATGTCCGATTCGTCGTTGGGATGGTTCCCTGTGTCCGTCATGGCTACTGCTTCCTCTAGAAATCGAAGTCCGACGTGAACGAGCGCTTAAGCAAGTACTGAGCGCTCTGGTAAACGTGCCACTGGGTGGTGTTGGGTATCTGCTCTTCGAGGCGGAACTCGACTGTGCGGTTGTTGTACTCGTTTGCGTCCTGACTGAGCAACATCCGCGCGCTCTGGTAACGGTCCCGCTTGTCATCGGAAGGTTGGTCGAAGATGAGCTCGGGCTGGTTCGAGATCAAGGTCTCGCCAACGTAGATGCCTGCGCGCAGGGTGCGAGGCTGAACCTTTTCACTCACTGGTTCGGACTGGAAAAGCTTTACAACTAGTTGGCCTGTGGTGATCTTGTTCGTCTCGGGCAGTACTTCGACGTTGACGGGACGGATGTCGCTCTTGCGCTTCTTGTTGACGGTGACGACTGGCACCACGATTTCCTGGAGGGTAGCTCCGCCGTGAACAAATCTTGAGCCGGCCCCGGAAAGTTTGAGGCGATGAATTGACTTGGGAATCTGTAGCTCCAGGTCGCTGCTGAGCCCCACCTGTTCGGGTTCGAAGGTCCGGAAAGCCGGATCATCCTTGAGGCCCCGCCCGAGAACGTATCGACGGTTGACAACCACGAGGTCATTGCCCTGAGGCTTGGTCGAGAGATATGAGGCATCGGCCAGTGCGGTGTCTTGATAGAGGAACCCGTGGTCGGCGGTGACGAGGATGTTTGTGGCGTTCGCGTTGGTCAGTCGTTTGATCAGGTCCACCAAGTCGCGCAGTGCGTCGTTGGCGGCCTCAAACACCTGCCGCTCAGTGGAAGCCTTGTCGCCGATCGCATCGATTCTGTCGTGGTATACGTACAGCACTTGATGTGCGCCGTAGAGCTCGCGCAACTCGCCGCGGGGCATCGACAGAACTTCCTCGGCCTGAATTGCGAAGCCACCCACTGATGACAGCGCCTTGTTGCGGTTCGCGGTTCCGTCGGAGCGGTGTCCGTCTACGAGTACCGGATCACCATTAGGAGAGTGTGCAATTGTCTTGTGTGGAAGTAAGGCAGCCATACCGAGTTGTGTGTAGCTAGGTAGCACCCCCAGCATGGCGTCAATTTCCGCGTCGAAGCGGTCTTCCTGCCGGATGAGTGAGCGAAGTTCATCGGCGATCTCGTAGCGCAGTGCATCAGAGACGATGACAACGGCTTTGCGGTTGCCCTTGCGGATGATTGGCTCAACATGATCGGTAAAGAACTTGGCTTGCGGTCGAAGCGTTGCAGATCGCCAGTCCTGCACAGTATCGACGTGTTGCTGCCAAGAATTGCCGAGTTCGTACAGGTATCGGTTCGCATACTGCTTCTCGACTTGATCTCGGAGTGCCTCCAGCG
This sequence comes from Gulosibacter sp. GYB002, assembly GCF_036577665.1. Classification (NCBI taxonomy): domain Bacteria; kingdom Bacillati; phylum Actinomycetota; class Actinomycetes; order Micrococcales; family Microbacteriaceae; genus Gulosibacter; species Gulosibacter sp. GYB002. Next base: position 134,366 of record NZ_JARBDD010000001.1, read on the forward strand.
GTCCGGCATTTTCGGTCACGCGAGCAGCAAAGTGGAACTGTCGATAGAGCTGGTCGATGCGGAACCACTGCTTTCGGTAACGATCGAGTCCGTCATCGAATGACGCGATTGTGAACTGCGCGGTTGAGAGTTCGCTCAGCAGATCAGAAGCTGCGCCGAGCGCTGTGTACAGCTCTCGGTACCTGTCCACCCAGATGCTGCTTTGGCGGGCGCGGATGGTCTCTGACACATCCCGCGCGTTCAATGTCCGTTCGTTGATTGCTTGCGCGAGCAGACTAATGATCTTCCGCTCTACATCCTCGAACAGGTCGTTGTCCACTAGGTCGTCGAGTTGGGCGTCCTCGATGCTGTCTGCATAGCCTAGGCTCTCTGATGCTCTCTGTGCCAAGGTAGCGAGGGCGGTGGTACTGCGCCGGTCGTTTCGTAGACTTGCGAAGTCAAGCTGGATATTGCGCAAGTCACCGGGTACCTCCGATGTGAACCCATTCGCTGCCTGGCGGAACATCCACAACACGAAATCATCGACGCTGGGCTGGTCCGATGTATAGCCGTAGATTCTCGCGGCTCCGTCCCAATGGAACCCATCGAGTCCATAGTCAACGAGTGTCGCGTACTTGGTCATATCATGACGTGCGTTTTCGATTAACAGCGTGCGTGTGAGTTCCAGCATGCTGTGCTCCTGCTGTCCAAGCAAGACTGCGCACATCTTTGCTCGCAGCCGATCCGCGTTATCGTCAGTCGACAGTAAAGCTTTCAGTGCCTGCATTCGTTTGGTGGCGCGGAAGAACTTCTCGTGGTCTCGGATAACTTTGTCAATTTGGGGCCCCTCGAGCCCAAGGTCTTCTCGCACGAGCGCGGTACGATCCGCGGTGAACGCACCGAAGGCAAGCTCAAGGTCGAGCAACCAGTTGCCAACTCCGACGGGAACTTCACCGGCCCGGTAAATGAGGAACTTAGATGTCGGATCGGTATGCAGCACACGATGCTTTATCGCGTACTCATTGTTCTTGACGTGCAACGTTGTGACCTCACCGAGGTCAAGTGCGTCGAGTTCTGCGGTGTACTCGCACGCGGTGTCGTGCCAGAACACGAGACGTTGCGTTTCGAATCGCTGCTCCAAATGCGGAAGGATGGCGGCAAGCGAAGTCATTTTGTGTCCTCCTGCTTCGATGTCGATTCGATCTCGCGCCTTGCCACTCTTTCGGAGGCCGTCTGATAAATCTGTTGGATACGTGCTTGCAATTCGGCCCTCGGCGGTAGCTCGGTCCAGTACTCGGCGACGACGATCCCATCCTTATGCATTTCCAGGAGCTCAATCTGCTCCCGGCCCGTCTCAGTGCAGAGGATCAGTCCGATCGGTGATTCTTCGTCCTCGCGACGCTCGTGACGGTCGAGCCATTTGAGATAGAGCTTCATCTGGCCCTCATAGGAGGCTTTGAACTTGCCAATTTTCAGCTCAACGGCGATCAGGCGTCGTAGTGGCCGACTGTAGAAGAGCAGGTCGAGGTGATAGTCGTCATCGTCGATGATCATTCGCTTCTGACGCTCGACGAATGCGAATCCGTTGCCGGCTTCGAGCAAGAATGCTTCCATGTCTTGAACAATTGCTGCTTCGAGGTCACGTTCGAGGAACGTGTCTTTCAAACCGAGGAAATCCAGCAGGTATGGATCGCGGAACACGTCGCGTGGTACGGAGGTATCGCCGACGAGCTGTGCATTGGCGATAGCACGGCGCTCGAACGCTTTCCGCGAGATCAGATGCCGCAGTCCACGTACGCTGAGTCCCTGAGCCATGGCTTCCTGCGCATAGAACGCTCTGGCCTCTGGGGACTTCAGCGGCAGCAGCGCTCGGAAGTGGGTCCAACTCAATTGTCGTCCCAGCGAGACGACCATCTGCTCTTCAGGGAACTGACGGGCAAACTGGATCATGCGTCGAAGGTTCTTGTCTTCGTACGAGCGGCCGTACCGCTCCACCAATTGTCGTCCCAGCGAGACGACAATCTGTTCACCGTAGGTAGCGCGCTTGGAACCGAGTACTTCCTCTCCGATGAGTCGACCGAGCCGCCAGAAAGTCAGCGTAAGGGCGAGGTTTGCTTGGCGAGCCGCTGCAGCCTGGCCCTCCTCAATCACCTCTGCGGCGCGCACGAGCAACTCTCGTTCGGATCCTTGGCTGCCCTGAATGATCTCATTCATCGGCAGCGTCCAGCCCCTTAATTTTTTTAAGGGCTGGATAGAACTTCGGATAGTTCACCCTTACCCCGTCATCGAGGTCGATGTCGAGCTGCCGAGATGCCAGCGGGTAGAGCACGTCGTGCTCATACTCATTCAACTCCAGCAGCACCTTGCGTAGCCGCTCTGATTCCTTTAGGGCGGCCGCCTTCTCGCGTGGCGTGCCGTCGCCGGCGCTAAGGCGCTCCTGGTGCTGAAGGCTCGCTTCCAGCTTGGCCTCATACTCGCGCAGGTATTCATTCAATACGGTCGACACGGTGGATGAGTTGTAGCGATGCATGTAAATCAGCGCATTGAAAGTGCCCTTGGGGCTTGAGAAGAGCCAATAGATTGGGCGCTTCTTGTAGCGATGAATATGGTCATCGTAGAACTTCGATGTACCTCCCCGGCCTGTCGTCTTGATGAAATAGTCGCGTAGGTTCTTCAATCCAAGCGATGTCGTGATGAACCGCAAGTTGGCTTCGAAGTGCTCTTCTCCAAAAACGGTTCTGATGAAGAGCCGGAGCCTTGCGACGATGTCGTCTTCGAACCAGTCACCGTCGACGATCGGTAGGACGTTGTCCTTGTCCGGCATGAACGTCGGTGTCGGGACCCTTTCAAGATAGTCGTCGAGCGTGGCTCCTTGGTCTCCTAGGACTAGTCCGGGCACATCTAGGCTGTACCGTCCGAACATGCAGCCCACGGCATAAGAGATCAGATCGGTGAGGGCGGATTGAGCGAATAGCTCGTCGCGTTCTTCGGGAGTCTTGTTGGGCCATCGAAACGCTGAATTGTTGGTGAGTGAGACACGCTCGAGTGGCACATGTGACGGGATTTCGTCCTCTAAACCGTAGAGCTTTGCCACTGCCTCGTTGTTCTCGATCTCCAGTCGCTGCTGTTCGAGCGAGCGCGCTTTCCACGTGTCGCGGTGTTCAGCGACAATCTGTTCCAGCGTCTTCAAAATTTCCTCACAATGCTGCCAAGTGTGCAGGGGGAACCGACCTCGATGTACCTGCCTGCCGATGGGTTCCATTCAGGCTACCGGCCAAGTCCAACCATCTCGGCCGACGCGACGAGAGCTGCACGAGTTCGCGAACGATCAGTGTGAAGGTATGCCTTCGTGCTCAGCACTGACGAGTGGCCGAGCACCGCCCTGATGGTCGTGTCATCGACGCCTCCTGATAGCAGCAGTGTGGCAGCCGTGTGCCGTGCCTCGTATAGCAGTGGTGGACGCATCCTGCCGTCTGGGAGCGTTACCAATACGCCCGACTGGCTGACTATGTCATACCATTGCGCGCGGTCAAATTCTGCTGAACGAGGGCAACCGTCTTCGCGTGGCCACACAAGATTGAACGGAGACTCCGGGGACATTTCGCGCCATGTCGCCAGCGCTTGGACGAGCCAAGGTATGATCGGAATGACACGGATTCCAGCTTGAGTCTTTGGCCGTACCAGGTGGTACGCGCCAGTGAGGTGTCGAGACTCAAATCCGCGCGGGGTACGAAAACCACTCGAGGGATTTCGACGCTCCATGTAGGGAAGGGCTTTAAGCTGCCATGCAAGCGTGATTGTCGCTGCATCCAAGTCGACCATGTCCCAGGTCAGTCCGAGTGCTTCAGCGGGGCGCAACCCCTCGACGAGTGCAGCAACCCAGCGTGAGGCATCGGGCCGGGTCGTGGCGGCAGTGAGGATCTGAATTGCGTCAGTCGCGCTCAGCGCTTGGCGAGGTGACGCGCCGGTTCCTGGCCCGCTCGTTTCACGGGCTCGAGAGGACACTTGATAACCCTCTGCGACGGCGTCGGCAAGTAGTTTGCCAAGCACGGCGTGGGTGCGCTGCATGGTTGAGAGTGCAAGACCCGCCTCCTGTTGCGCTGCTGTGAGCCTTCGGATGTCGGAGGGCATGAGCGCATTGAGACAGAGGTTGCCAAGCGTTGGAATGATCCACCGACTGACTGCCGAACGGTCGGAGACGTAGGTGCCCGGGCGCACAACTTGCTGACGATGCTCGAGCCAGATGTCGGCCCAGCGCTTGACGGTGATAGTGGCGAACGTTGCTGCCATTCCTTCCGACGCGAATCGTTGTTGCGCCTCGGCGAGCCTCTTGCGGGCGCCGGCCTCCGTTTTGGCCTTGAACGTGATTCGGCGGCGTGTGCCCTTTGCTGTCCAACCGGCTTCGATAGCTGCCACCCACTGGTCGCGAGAGTTCTTGTATATCGATCCGGTGCCCTTGCTGCGCTGCTTGTGTGCCATGGCTCAAGTTCACCAGATTGCACTCACCTGCCATTGGGATAGCCATCAGGGTAGCCATCTGCGGCCCTCGACTGCACCAATGTACGGAGCTCAGACGGTGCGCGACGGCAATGTCAGTGGATCTATGCCTGTAACTCGCGGGACTATGGCCGACGTGGCACGGGTAGCCATCAGGCTAGCCATTGGGGCAGGCGGCCGAGATCTTTGGCGACGGCCGAGGGTCAGCAACTTCATCAATCGACACCGAGAGGACCCACTAATGTGGCCGAGCGGGCCTGACTTCACAGTTCATGAAGCATGAGTACCCAGACTCAAAATCAGACCTGTTCGCCGCATTCATCGAGCGTGCGGTCTCATTGTTGAAGCGCCATGGATATATGGCTCAAGTGACGATGCAGAGTTGGATGTTCCTTTCGTCATACGAGCGGCTGCGGTCAAAGCTGCAGCGCGACGCTGCGATTGTGGCCATGCTTCATATGGACAACATGGTCATGCGAATCGCATTCGGCACTTGTGCGACCATTTGGAAAATTGGCGGCAATAGTCGCCTGCCTGGCAAGTACACATGGATGGAGCTCGATGACTTAGCCGGCGAGAGTCCCCGTCGATTCCCTGCGCGAAATCCGCGCAATACATCTGCAGGCAGCGACGGCTTCTTCACGGTTTCCCAGCGTGATATGAACGAGATCCCCGGTTCGCCGATCGTCTACTGGCTTAGTGAAAAGATGCGTGCCACTTTCTCGGAGGGGCGGCCCCTAAGCAAGCTTGTTGACCTCCGCGTGGGCTTGCGAACAGGAGATAACGACCGATTCTTGCGGTATTGGTGGGAGGTGTCTGGTAAACGATCCGCCTTTCATTGCGATTCACTCGAAGACGCAGAGGCTAGCGGAGCACGATGGTTTCCCTATAACAAGGGTGGTTCGTTTAGACGCTGGTTTGGAAACCACGAGTATGTCGTCAATTGGGAGCATGACGGACACGAAATCGAACATGGGCTGGCTGAACGCTATCCCTATCTCGTTCCTGCTGGTAAGACCCTGGTCCGTGGCCAGGGGCGCGATCGATACTTTTCACCGTCAGTGTCATGGTCGAAAGTAAGTAGTGGAGTTCCAGCATTTAGAGTCTATCCGCCTGGTTTTGTCTACGACGTGGCGGGTACCTCAATCTTCTCGTCGACGAGTCGGGACCGGTATAGGTTGCTCGCATTCGTGAATTCGCTGGTGGCTCTCGAACAGTTGGCCGCATTAGCCCCGACCCTCAATTTCGAGGTGGGCCAGGTTGCTTGCCTCCCACTAGTGGAATCAGGCTCGGAATGCATTGAAATACTCGCAGAGGGCGCAGTCGAAACATCGAGGTTGGATTGGAACATGTCGGAGACGTCCTGGAACTTTTCGGGAAACGCTCTCGTTTCTCAAGCAAGGAACAGCTAGTCCGTCCAACTCTGAGGTGCAAGTCATCTTGTATATGAGCTTGTTCAGGCAGAATCCAGGAGAGGATTCTGCCTGAAGTTCCAAGATGTTTCAAAACAGTCCCAGTCATCTCGCGAAGTGTCGGTCAAGGCGTCGAGGATGCCGCTTGGAAGCTCGAGGACGCCCGGAAAAACTGGTACGAGTCCCACATAACCGATGTGGAAGTGAAGCGTTGGGGCAACGACCTTCATCGTCTCCATTACGAACCGGGAGTTCAGTAGCAGGATGACGTGTTTGAGTAGCGTTGGGTCAGCGAAACCGGAGTGACCTGTTGAGTCGTGGATGAAGCCCGCTGGAAATCGGCGAAAGGCTGCTTCGCCTGACGAAATGTCGGACCATGACACTGACGGTGAAAAATAGGTGTCAATGTTTTGCGCTCTTGACCGAGGACGCCCGCCGTTCTCTGCGCCAAACACGCGAATTTCGGCGCCGTCGTTCTCCCAGTTGACAACGTATTCCTGGTTTCCATACCACTTCCGGAACTCCCCGCCCTTGTTGTACGGAAACCATCGAGCGCCACTGGTGGCGGCTTCTTCACGAGATGTGCAACTGAAGGAAGTTCGCTGCTCGGAGACCTCCCACCACAGGCGCAGGAATCGGTTGTTGTCCGCCGTAGCCAGTCCTTGCTTCAGGTTCGCTACTTCACTGAGGGGCCGCCCCTCCGAGAAAGTGGCACGCATCTTTTCACTAAGCCAGTAGACGATCGGCGAACCGGGGACGGCAGCGAAGTCCGTATCCGACGCGCGGTGGAATCCATCGTTTTTGGCTCGTGTCTCGAGTGCAGTCGCCAGCGCGGAAATCTTTTCTGCTTCAGAGTTCCCTTCGACGAGTCGAATAAAGGCGCCCGCCCGCATGCGCCCAGCATCACGACCTTCTGGAGGTACGTTACTCAAAGTAAACGCGGTTGAAGACACGACTTCGCCTCCGATCGAGTCGAATGCGCGGGCACCGAGGTGCAGCATTGAGGTGATTCGCTGCTTCGCGAGAAGTGATTCGCGGAGTTTCTCGTATGAGCTGAGGAACATCCACGATTGCATCGTGATCATCGCCACCGCACCTCGTAGCTCGGCGAGGTTGGTGCAGCGCTCGATGAATGCGGCGAACAGGTCTGATTTTGAGTCTGGGTACTCATGCTTCATGAACTGTGTAAGCCGGCCGTTCATCTGCTTGCTGCCCATGTAGGGCGGGTTCGCGACCACGACCGAGTAGTCACGGGAGAGGTACATGGCCTGGGTGATGACGCGCTGCGCCCTGACAAGGGTGTCGGCTCTAAAGAGGTCATCTTCGTCGCTGAGCCCCGCGAGGTGATTCGTGAGATGAACGGTCAGATCAGCATTGGGTCGGATTAGAGAGCCGAACGTGTCGGCCTCCTCGAATTGATTCCAGAACGCCTCCTCGGCCTGACGGTCACCGTCCTGGGTCACGAGGAAGTCCAGCTCATCGGGACCGAAGGAGATCGGGGTAAGTACGCAGATGTTCGGCTCAACCTGCTTGTTAAAGAAGGTGCGTTGGCGTGAGCGGGCTTTCATCGTCAGTGCGAACGCAGCCAGCGCACCTGCACGGGGATCAATTTCGGTGCCAGAGAGATTGTGAGTGAGGATGAGCTCGGGAATCTCGGAGGGAGCGTAGCCTTCCTCTTCGTAGATCGCGTAGAGCAGGTCGAATGCGTAGGTGAGCATGTGCCCAGAGCCGCATGCCGGATCGATGACCGTGAGTTCTTCAGGCCGGGTGATCTCAAGGAAGTCAGTCTCTTCGTCGACCGGTGCGATGTAGTAGTCCATCTGGTCAGCCAGTTGCGACTCAGGATGGTTCAGTATCCACAGACGGCCCACAGAGTTCTCAACCAGATAGCGGACGATCCAATGTGGGGTGAAGAGCTGGGTCGCGGCCGGAATCTCAGCCGCGCCGGCTTTCTTGCCCTTCTTGAATGAGGCAAAAACCTCGTCTTTCCGTTCCGAGATGTAGAACTGGTACAGCCACCCGATCGCTTCGACTTCACTACAGACCTCTTCGGTGAGAGCTGCGGCTGCCCGAGTGAGAATCGAGTCGCCAGAGAGAAGGTTCGCAGGGATAAGGAGCTCGGTGTAGTCACCCTCGCGCTCGAACATGAATGGCATCGAGCGGTTCCAGTAACGGCAATACTCGGCGAGCAGAAGGGTATAGGCCTCTCCCTGCGCATCCGTACTTGGGCGAGTACCATCTAGCAGCCCAATGATCGTATCGAGGGTGCGCTTGTTGGAGATCACTTCGGGGTCGATGTTGCCGCGTTTCGCATCGGCAAGTACCTCGGGCTGTCCGACTTGCTGGCCGTGCGCGGGGGAGACGACCCCGACACCGGTATACCCGTTCGCATCCATGAATCGTAGGGCGATGATGCGGTTGAACCAGGTGTAGGCAATCTTGTCGGTGATTGCGTCCTTGCCCTTCGTTCCGCCTCCGGCGGCGTCGATATCGTGCTCAAGCATCGCAACCGCACGCTGGTTCTCGACTCGCTCTGTCGAAGACGGCGCGATCACGGTGTTGAGCCGGGCACTCACCTGTGTGATGAGTTCTCGCCTTGCCCATGTGGCGAAGCTCTTCAGCGGTGCGGTTTCCATTTGTGATGACTCCTAGAGTGCGATGCGCTTATCGTCGTGGATGGCTTGAACCAGGGCTGTGCGGAGCGCGCTGAGGTAACGATCCACGTCGTCTTCTGTTTCCAGTACGCCGTTAATACCTGTTGCGCTGATGTTCTTGACAGAGATTGTCTGCTTTTGGGCGATTGGCGTGAAAACCTGGTCGCCTTCATGAAGGCGGGGGTTCTCGGTGAGGTGATCGAGGATTGCCGGGTAAGTCTGTTCTTCGAAGGAGTTGGCGATCTCACGGATGACAGCAATCTGGCGCTCGTCGCAGATCCGGTCAAGAGTCATGTTGACGCTATCGGTAGCCTGGCGCTGAGCGGCGTCAGTGGCGTCCAGATAGATCTTGCTGGCTTGCAGTGGCGCCCAACGTGAGTCAATCTCGCCAGACGCCTCGTCGCGATGTGTCGCAACCGCATCATTGATGTGCTCCTCAAGCTCAATTGTGGCCGCCTTCAACCTGGTCATTCGGTTACCGCGGAAGCACTGGGGATCGTCGAGGACCTCAGCAACCACTTGGCTGCTCTGAGGCGGCAGATAGTTGAGGTTGTTGGCATTGATTGTCAGGAGTTCGCGTGCTTCGTCATAAATCCTGCGCTGGGATCCCCCGAGAAAGGCTTGAATGGGGTCGATGACGTCTGTTTTTGCGTCGAGTAGGTCGTCTGCGGTGTCGAAATCGGTCAAGTACCAGTCATCGGACTTCCCAATGGCAGAATCGAGCAGCGCGATTGGAGCTTCTAGCTGAGACACGAACGGGTAATTAGAACCGCTGACCTGGGCCTTGAGTTCTGCGCTCTTCGCGCGGAGGCGCTCGCTGGCGTATTGCGCCAGCTCAAGCGGGTCTTTCGGCGCGGCGGGTTCATCGAAGAAGTCTGTGCAGAAGGAACGCAGCGTAGCGACCTTACGTTGGTCGAAAGTTTTCTGAGGTGCGACGACGGCATGGGAGTGCTTTTGCGTATTGCGCAACACCGTTGCCACTTCACTGCGTTTGAGGAGATTCGAGTCAACGGTGAGTGTAATTTTCGATGTGCCGACCAGCCAGGCGACGACGCACTCGACCGAGGCGAGATCCCACCCGTAGGGCTTGGCCTGAAATTGATCGACGATCTTCTTGAAGGTGATCTGTTCCCCGAGCCGATCGCGCTGCAGCACGTATGACAACACCTCTTCAGCCGGGGCCGCTATTGCGTGCATAGAGGAATCATCAATCAGGGTGTTCTGGTCTGGGGTAGCGAACCCGGCAATCTGATGCTCGCTGTAGACATGTCCATCGAGCAGGCTGAGTTGAGTGTAGGTACGCGCGATGAGTTCTTGGAATCCCTCGGCGATCCGCGAAGTTGCTTCTTGCGACCCAGAGGAGAGATCTGCGGCATTGATCACAAGATCGGCTTTTCCGACGGCCGAGCGGACACGCTCGATCAGCTCCTTTTCTCGTTGCGCGTTCTGAGTCGCCTTGGCGCGCAAGATTTGTTCTTCCACCGGCGAGAGCGAGCTGGTCTGCTTGCGCTTCGTGTATTTCTCGGTCTTGATGAGCAGCCGCAGGTCGGATAGGACCCGGTCATCGGGCGCGAGAATTATGCGTAGCTCGTCTTTGCCTGCGGAGTGCATGCGGATCTCCTCCGGCCCGTACGGGTACTCGGGAGTGATGAAGTGTAAAGAGAGTTCGCGCTGTTGACCGAATGCTTGGTCGTCGAGTTTGTACCCGAACGGGAAATCCTGCCCGTTTTTCGTATAACGGAGTTTCGAAGTCTTAACAACGTCGCCAGAAAGAATTTTGTTCAGTCGGGCGGAGAGCTCGGAGGAATCTATCTCGACGTTCTTGATCTCTTCCTCAATCACCTGCTCCTCGTTGGTGAGGTATTCGTAGACGTTACCGCTACGCTGCACATAAGTCTGGGTCTCCAAAAGAGTGAGAGCGTCCTGAACCTGACTGGACAACGCTGGAAGATCGAGTCCGAACCGGTTGTAAACCAACACCGTCAGGTTGCGTGGAGTGGCTTGGAAGCTCTCAACATACTTCACAAGGAACAGCGCCTTGAGCAGTCGCACAGCAAGCTTCGTGACCGGCGAACTGCTGTCGGGCAGGTCGCGTTCGGCGCGGTCAATCGAACGCTGTGCAGCCGACTTAAGCGACGCACGGATACCTGCAAACATGGCATCGAAGGTGGCAAGCGCACCAATCTCGACGTTACCGATCTCTTTGGCAACTTGCTGGACGACACCAAGCATGGAGCGCTCACCTACGGAGCTGTTTCGCCCCTCGAAGGCATTGTGGTCGGAGAGACTCTCGATCGCTGCCTGGAACAAGGGGAACTGGTAGGTCACGAACGGGTAGGTGCCAACGAAGTGTGACTCGTCGGTGTAGTTGCGGTATGTCTTCGCTCCATCAACGAAGTCGAAGAGCGTCTTGAAGTTCGCAGACTCCTGTGCATAGACCGCTTCGAGCACTTGGGCACCCTTGGCGTTCTTCTCTAGCAGTCGCTTGCGAATGACCTCTTCCACGTCTGAGGAAGTGAGCTTTACTCGGGTCTTGAACCGAGCCTGAATCTTGGAGAAATCGTTGCCCTGCTGCTTGGTTCGGTCACCGACGATCTTGTCCATGTCCTCCTGTGAAGTCACAAACACCCACGCCCGTCCGCCACACTTTGTGTTGAGCGACTCAGCTATTGTCTGGAGATTCAGCATCAGATGGGTGTTGGACCCGATGAACTGGCCGACCTCATCAACAAAGAAATTCAACCGGTATCCGGCGGGCTGCTTGTCCAGCCAGTCACGAACCTCATCGGCAAAGTCTTCAATCGAGACCGAATAGGTCTCCTGGTACGTCTTCAAGATGTCCGGCGCACTCGACGAATCAATGCCGGTGATCTGAGCGTATGCTTCGTTGACCTGCTTGCGTACGGTCGGAAGCCCGAAACTTGGCCTGCGATCGACCCACTCCCGTCCCGACACATCCAAGAATGCTCTCTTGAACGCCTCAAGCTGCCCTTCGTCGTCAAGTTGACGTTCAAAACGAGCGATGTGCCCCTGGTCGCCATAGTAGCCGCGAGACTCATCGAAGACCTTCACAAACACGCGTAGCAGGGCGTCAGCCTGCTCCTTGCTAATCAGCGTGGCTTTCTGATCGATGTTGAACAGAAGACTCTTCGCGGGGATGCGGTCAGCTTTATCGAGAAGGGCTGGAAGGAACGCATCCGTGGCCTTGGCGCGAAAACTCTCCGAGACCTGCTCGCGCGGGAAATCATCGCCCGCTACATCGCCGAGGAGGTGCGCGAGCATCTTCAACAGGTGTGACTTACCGGAACCGAAGAAGCCTGAGATCCAAACGCCGTTTGCGTTGGTGTAATTCGTGTATGCCTCGAGCAGCAGCTCAAGCCCCTTAGCGGCTTCATTGGTCAGGACGTATTCCTCGACCTCGGTGCCCAGATGCGCAATATCGTCAGCTTTAATGACGCCTTCGATGGGTCGCTGGACGTCCTTGGCGAAGATTTCGTTGAGGTGCATGACGGTCACGGTTCCTGTTCCAGAATGTTTTTTGCGCGGTAGTACTGGTCGTCCTTCAACTTGCCGAATAGCACCAGCGACGAGCCGAGCGTGTCGGACTGCTCGTAGTGGCCGGGGAAGAACATCAGCATCGGTTTTTCCACGATGACGCTCTGCAAGTTGTTCAGCACATTGTGTGAACGGATGTATGGGAACACCTCACCGATCCCGGTGAGGAACACGATGTCAAAGCCCCCATCAGCAAGCCGTTCTCGGATCGCCGGGGCCAAGTGCTGCTCTGGGTTGAGCATGGACTGCAGCATCTCTGTGAACTCCGACTTGTCCAGTTCGGGCTCAACCTCAAGCACTTCGTCCCAGTCGCCTCGCTGCTTGAGCATGTCAACCGACAGGTCGTACAGATTGATCTCACGAACCTCAATGCCTTTAGCGGCCAGGCGGTTCTTGACCCGCCTCTTTGCTTGCTCTACCTCGCGGGCATGCTCTGGTGGGTATGGATAGATGAAGAACGGAACTTCGTTCGACATGCCTTCCATCTTGAGGAAGCGCTCTCCGCAAAGCACCGCGAACAGGTGCTGCTCTTGGCGAGAAAGTTCACCCGGTTTCACAGTGAGCTCTCCTTAACTATCTCGGGTCGGGAAGTATCGAAGGTCGCTTGGTGCCCGAGCTTCGAGCACGTCGCGGATGCGCTCAGACAACGCCGCATGGACGATCTCACCCCCAGTGACCAAGCCGGCCTCGAAAAGCATGCGGAACACCGTCGAACGGAGCTTCAGCAATGTTGAGTCTTTCACCTCGGCTAGCTCGGGGTGCCACAGCGTCTTCTCTCGAACGAAGCTGTCGAAGTCACCGTATCCCAAGGAGGGGGTGAATAGGAGAAAGCGCTCGCGTACGACCTCTTCTGCGAAGTCACCGACAAGCGCGTAGCGGCGGCACGCCGCAACCCACATCAAGTGACCCCGTTCGGTTGGGCTGGCGTCTCGTAACAATTCGAGCTCGGGGAGACTCAGTGTCGCCAAGCGTTGCGCGACCTCACGCGCTAGACGGACCGAGGAAGAGGCGGTTCTCGTCTGGAGCATGTTGTCTGAGCAAAGCCGGTCACGGACCGAACCCCAGTCTTGTGTTTCCAAGAAAAGCGGCGTAGCAATTACTGCTTCACGAGCCAGGAGTGCACCGCTAGTGAATGACAGCGCGTATCGGTCGTGGCTCTGAGACCTACTAGTCATCGGCACCTCCTTCCGGCGCGTGGCAGTGAATCAGGATATGAGCTGCCTCCGACAACGTGTCAGTATGCGCGAAGAGCACCATTTGCGTGCGAGGGGCAGGCAAGCGTCTGGCTCGTTCACTGCGGACACCCTTGCGTTTCTCACGAGTGAGTCAACTTGGATGATGATATCGGCAAAAAGTCGGCGTCACGTGAGGTTTTCGGGGCTGGACCCAGTGAGCGGCTCGTTGAGGACTGCAGTGCCGATCGCTGTTGCTGGATTGGTGCAAATCAACATGTAGCGCGGAGTCGCATGAGATGAAGAAAACGGGTCAGCCGGGGCATCTAAGCCAGAAAACGCCCAGAGCATCGGACACTCACTCATGAAAAATTGGGGCGAACGACGGGTTTTGAACCCGCGACCTCCTGGACCACAACCAAGCGCTCTACCAACTGAGCTACGTCCGCCATGTTGTCTGCTCACGCATGCAACTTGGCCATGATAGCCCAATTCTCGGCACATAGCGACTCGGCGGCGCGGCAAACTAGTCGCGTTCGAGTAGCGGCGCGAACTCATCCGCAACCTGCTTGGAGGTTTCCTTCAACTCGGTGCTGCTGGGGCCGGGCTGGGGGATGCACATTGCCGCGCGGTAATAACGCAGTTCGCGAATCGATTCGAGGATGTCGGCGGCGGCGCGGTGCCCGCCGTGTTTTTCGGGCGACTGGAAGTAGATGCGCGGGTACCAGCGGCGGGCGAGCTCTTTGAACGTCGACACGTCGATATTGCGGTAGTGCAGGAACTCATCCAGCTCGGGCATGTAGCGGGCGAGGAACATGCGGTCGGTGCCGATCGTGTTGCCGGCAAGCGGTGCCTGCTTGGCGGCGGGAACAAACCGCTTCACATAGTCGAGCACCTGCTGCTGGGCATCGGCCAGCGAAATGCCGTGCGGGATCTCTTCGGCCAGGCCAGAGGTGCGGTGCATCTCTGTGACAAAGTCGTTCATGTGGTCGAGGGCCGCCTGTGATGGCTTAATGACCACGCTGAGCCCCTCGGTATCGAGCACATTGAGTTCGAAGTCGGTGACGAATACCGCAACCTCAACCAGCTCGTCGATTTGCGGGTCGAGCCCGGTCATTTCGCAGTCAATCCACACCAGCCGGTCATTCGCATTGCTCATGCATCCAATGGTAGCCACCGCCAGAATGCATCCTCACGGTGTTGCTGGTGCCGGTACGCTGGAAGCATTCGCCTCCATAGCTCAATGGATAGAGCAACGGCCTTCTAATCCGTAGGTTGCAGGTTCGAGTCCTGCTGGGGGCGCTGTCAGTGGCGGTGCCGGAGTAAACGCGCCCGGTGGCGGTTGCAAGCCTCCAGCCGTTAAGGTGATTCGCGGTGAGCCGGGAAGTCTGGTCGGCGCATTCATCGGCGTGACTGCCGGAATGGATGGCATTGTTCGCGAAACGCTCTGAGGATCTCGATGACTAACGCACCCGCCTCCCAACCCGATACAGCCCAGCAAGAAGAAACCGCTTTTGCGCCCTCCTCGCCGAGCGAGCTGCAGCGAATCGCACAGATCGTCAGCAAAGAAACCATCGGCGGTGGGCTGCTCATCGTGGCCGCAGTGATCGCGATTGTGCTGGCCAACAGTCCGCTATCGGGCTGGTACGAGGGGCTTCGCGACACCAAGGCCGGTTTCCAATTCGGCGACTGGTCATTCGAGATGACGGTGGGGCACTGGGCCGCCGACGGCCTGCTCGCAGTGTTTTTCTTTTTGGCGGGTCTTGAGCTCAAGCGCGAATTTGTCGAGGGTGACCTGCGTAAACCCAGCCGCGCGATAGTGCCAATCGCGGCGGCCGCCGGCGGGGTGATCGTGCCCGCCATCATCTACATTTTTTTCGCTGGTAACGATCCGCAACTGTCGCACGGCTGGGCGATTCCGACAGCCACCGATATTGCCTTCGCAGTGGCAGTGCTTGCGGTTGTCGGCTCGAAGCTGCCGCTCGCGCTGCGCACCTTCTTGCTCACGCTCGCAGTTGTCGATGACCTCATCGCCATCGTCATCATCGCGATTGCCTACACCTCGGCGCTGTCACTCGGCCACCTGTTTGCGGCGCTCGTGCCACTTGCCGGCTATTGGTTGCTGGCGCACTACGGCCGCAACCTCTTCCGGGAAGACAAGGGTGCGGCATGGTTCCTGCTGTTGCCGCTCGGCATCATCGTGTGGGCGCTGTTCTACCTGTCGGGTATCCACGCCACCATCGCCGGTGTGCTGCTGGGCTTCTCGGTACCGGTGCGGCCAGCCAGGGGCGAAACCGGCGACGAAATGAGCCTCGCCGAAACGTTCGAACACCGCTTCCGGCCGCTTTCAGCCGGTATTTGCGTGCCGCTGTTCGCGTTTTTTTCGGCCGGGGTTTCGTTTGCGGGCATGGACTTTGCAGCCCTCACCTCGCCGCTGGTACTGGGTATCGCGCTCGGCCTCATCGTCGGTAAACCCATCGGTATTACGCTGGCGGTCTTCCTCACCACGCGGGTACAGCGCATCAACCTTGACCCGGCCATTAAATGGCTCGATATTGTCGCGGTGTCGATGATTGCGGGTATCGGGTTCACGGTTTCGCTGCTCATCTCAGAACTTGCCTTCCCGATCGGCATCCCCGAACACGAACTGTCGAAGTCGGCAATTTTGATCGCATCCACGTTCGCTGCTATTTGCGGCGGTATCTTCCTTTGGCTCCGCGGCCGCGCCCACGAACGATCGGAAGCTGCGCAAACCGTCGCCGAAAAAGCCACGAAAGATCAGCAGGCCTCGCAGTAATGGTTCTCGACGAACCGGTCAGCCGAACGTGACAGAATCCGGCTATGCGTCCCCTACAGCAAGAGATCATTACTGCGCTCGCGGTGCGGGCAACTATCGATCCGGCCGATGAAATTGAGCGTCGCGTTCAGTTCTTGGTCGACTATCTCGAAAAAACCGGTGCGCGTGGATTCGTGCTCGGAATATCCGGTGGTCAAGACTCGACGCTGGCGGGGCGACTGGCGCAGCTGGCGGTTGAACGGGTGCGCGACAGTGGCGGGGATGCGCGCTTTGTAGCGATGCGGCTGCCGCACGGCACGCAGCTGGACGAAGCGGATGCACAGCTGGCGCTCCAATTCATCCGGCCCGATGAAACGGTGACGGTCAACATTAAGGCGGCTGTAGACGGTTTGAGCGAGGCGTTTGCGCCAGTGCGATTGAGCGATTTTAATCGCGGCAATATCAAGGCTCGCATCCGCATGGTGGCGCAATTTGCGCTCGGTGGTGAACACGGGATGCTCGTGCTCGGAAGTGATCACGCGGCGGAGGCTGTCACCGGGTTTTTCACAAAGTTTGGTGACGGCGCGGCAGATGTGATGCCGCTGAGCGGACTGACAAAACAGCAGGGCCGCGAACTGCTGCAGCACCTCGGTGCGGATGCGCGGCTCTACGAAAAAGTGCCCACGGCCGACCTGCTTGATGGTGTGCCCGGCCGGCCGGATGAAACCGAGCTCGGGCTCAGCTACCGCGATATCGACACCTATCTCACCGGTGGTGAAGTCGCCGACGAGCTCGCCGCAAAAATCGAGGGCTACTATCTGCGCACTCGACACAAGCGGCACCTACCGGTGACCCCCACGGACCAGTGGTGGCGCTAGCGGCAAGCCGGGCTGCCGCAGCCTGCCGATCGGCGAACTAGCCGCGACCCGGTACCTCGAGCAGCTGCGCGAGCCGGTCGTGCAGCGGCGAGATCGGGAACGGCTTGCCATCGAGCTCAATAATCGGTGCCAGGATGCGGCCGGTAGAAACCAGCCAGCCGCCCCGAGCCCGGTCAAGGTCAGCGAGGTTGAGCACATCGAATCGGGCGGTGAGGCCGGCGGCTGGCGCGCCGTCGATCATGGCCTGAATGGTGAGCGAGCGAAGCAGCCCATCCTGTGTGGGGGTGACCAGCGCGCCGTCGATGTCGAGCACGAGCGAAGAGGTCGGCCCTTCGAGCAATCGGCCACTGGGCGACACGAACAGCGCGTCATCGGCACCGTGGGCCGCCGCCCAGCGCTTTGCCGCCATATTGATGCCGTAAGACAGGCTCTTGGCACCCGGCAGCAGCCACGGCAGCTCGCTCGTTTCTTCGGCCTCAATTCCGCGGTCGAGCACCAGCACTCGTACGCCCTCGCGTTCTTGCACCACCCGCTCGCTGATTGCCGAGATCATCGCCCAGGCGCTCGGCTGGCGAGTTTCAGGGCTCTCAGTTTCCGGTCCGCGAGTGAGCACCATGCGCAG
This sequence comes from Gulosibacter sp. GYB002, assembly GCF_036577665.1. NCBI lineage: Bacteria > Bacillati > Actinomycetota > Actinomycetes > Micrococcales > Microbacteriaceae > Gulosibacter > Gulosibacter sp. GYB002. Next base: position 151,911 of record NZ_JARBDD010000001.1, read on the forward strand.
TGTCGTTTCGGGAGCTGCATCCCAATCCCAGGCATCGGTGAGCGCAGCGACCGCGCGGCGGTAGCCGGCCGCATCCGGTTCTGGTAGTGACAGGATGCGTGCCGAATTTGCGAGTCGCTCGAGGTTCGCATCCAGGTTGGCAAACCGGCCGGCGTAACCGTGCGCAACATCAAAAACTCCGTCGCCGCGCACGATACCGAGGTCGTCGGGCCGCACCATCATGCTGGTGACGTCGTGCAGTGAGCCGTCAAGAAGGGCTACCAGTGGAACAGGTGTCATGTAATTCAGCGTACTCTTGCGCGCATGACTACAACATTTGTTCTCGCCGGTGGCTGCTTTTGGTGTCTTGATGCCGTGTACCGCAATGTTCGCGGTGTGAGTGCCATTACCGCCGGCTATATCGGCGGCGCGGTTGCCGAGCCGAGCTATGAGCAGGTGTGCACCGGCAGCACCGGTCACGCGGAGGCGATCCGCATCGAGTTCGACGAGACGATCATTCCCGCCGATATCGTGCTCGACATTTTTTTCACTCTGCACGACCCTCGACAGCTCAACCGGCAGGGCGCAGATATTGGCACCCAGTACCGTTCGGCGATGTTCCCGGCGGATGCGCAGCAGCGCGAACAATTTACCGCCGCCATCGGTCGCGCCAATGAGCTGTGGGGCGGTGGGGTGGTGACCGCCATCGAGGACGCCACCGATTTTTGGCCGGCTGAGGATTACCACCAGGACTTTTTCGCAAAAAACCCCGGCAACGGCTACTGCAATGCCGTCGCGGTACCAAAGGTGCGGAAAGTGCGTGCCCGATTCGCTGAGTGGATGGGGTAGCTCGCTGAGTGGATGGGGTAGCTCGCTGAGTGGATGGGGTAGTTCGCTGAGTGGATGGGGTAGTGCCGCGCCGCATCACTGTGAAACCGACCGGCCTGTTAATAGCGGGTTATCCACAGCGACCGTCTTGCTGTCGATGTGACCGGACATGATCGCGAGAGACTGCGGGCACGGTCGGTGAGCCTCGTAACATTCGACACGGCACGGGCTCGCCGATCGTCTCAACACCCAGCACGATTGGAGCCTGCATGTCAGATCAGATCACAGTGGTCGGAGTTATCGGAACCGATCCCGAACACAAACACAGCGATAACGGCGATCTCACCATCACCACTTTTCGGCTCGCCTCTTCACGGCGTCGGCGCAACGAAGAGGGTAAGTGGGAAGACCAGCACACTAACTGGTACACCATCACCTGTTTCCGTAATCTCGCCACCAATGTCAAGGCGAGCCTCGCCAAGGGGCACCGGGTCATGGTGCAGGGGCGGCTGCAAATTAGTGAGTTTCAGCGCGAAGACAACAGCAACGGCAAGCGCATCGAGATCCTCGCGAATCACGTCGGCCCCGACCTTTCTTTTGCCACCGCTACCGTGAGCAGCAACGCGCGGCAGCGTGAAGAAGCAGACAGCGACATCACTACGCCGGCCAGCGATTCGGTAGTCGGATTTGCCGACATCGGTGCGCAGACGGCTGAGCTGTCGGATGCGGGCAAACCGTTCTAATGCCAGCGTGGGCAGTCCCGAGCACAGTTGCTCGGGACTGCTCCGTTGTGGCGGAAGCTGAGTGGCCGATGGCGATCTTGCGGAATTGGCCACGTAGAATGCCAACTCGATGAGTCGCTTCAAAAGTTTTCCGCGTGCGGTGCTGCTGCCGACGTCCGCGCTCCTGTTCGCGAGTGTGGCGCTGGTTGGCTGCACGAGCGGCGCCACCAACGGCGGACCGGTCGAAACCACCACCGCGGCCGAAGCCACACCTACTCAGGCGCCCGAGTTTGTGCCCGACGGCGGAGCAGAGGTGAACCACGCCTACTTTGATGCGACGCTCAAACAGGTGCTGTCGGAAAATCCCGGCGCGGGCTCCAAAGACCTCGTCAACGCTCTCGTAGACGCCGGCTTCGACAAGTCAAAAATGGAAGTGACCAGCGATAAAACGCCGATCGGGCTCGACACCACCTTTGTGATTGTGTCGGTGCACATGCCCGACAATATGTGCCTTCTGGGAGAGCGCGGCCCAGATGGCCGCTACGCATCGCTGGTCTCCAAACCGATTAGCAGCGGCAAGTGTCAGCTTGCCAAGTCGATCGATATTGACTGGTAGCCACAGCTTTACCGCGACTTGACCACATCCGATAACCGCAATTCATAGACTGGACAACATGGCCGAGTACATCTATCAAATGGTTCGCGCCCGCAAGAAGGTGGGCGACAAGCTGATTCTCGACGACGTGACAATGTCGTTTTTCCCCGGTGCCAAGATCGGTATGGTCGGCCCGAACGGTGCCGGTAAATCGACCATCCTCAAAATCATGGCCGGTCTCGACGAGCCGTCGAATGGTGAGGCCAAGCTCACCCCCGGCTTCAGCGTTGGCATCCTGCTCCAGGAACCGCCGCTCGACGAGTCGAAAACCGTGCGTGAGAACGTCGAAGAGGGAGTTGCCGATATTAAGGGCAAGCTCGACCGCTTCAACCAGATCTCCGAAGAAATGGCGCAGCCAGACGCCGACTTTGATGCGCTCATGGAAGAGATGGGCACGCTGCAGACCGAGATCGACCAGCTCGATGCCTGGGACCTCGACTCGCAGCTCGAGCAGGCGATGGATGCGCTGCGCTGCCCACCCGCTGATGAACCCGTCACCAACCTCTCGGGCGGTGAGCGTCGCCGAGTGGCGCTGTGCAAGCTGCTGCTGGAAAAGCCGGATCTGCTGCTGCTCGATGAGCCCACGAACCACCTCGACGCCGAGAGCGTGCTGTGGCTCGAGCAGCACCTGCAGAAGTACCCCGGTGCGGTGATCGCGATCACCCACGACCGGTACTTCCTCGATCACGTCGCCCAGTGGATCGCCGAGGTCGACCGCGGCCGTCTGTATCCCTACGAGGGCAACTACTCGACGTATCTCGAGAAGAAAAAAGAACGACTGCAGATTCAGGGCAAAAAAGACGCCAAGCTTGCCAAGCGCCTCGCCGAAGAGCTTGAGTGGGTGCGTTCGAACACCAAGGGTCGTCAAGCCAAGTCGAAAGCGCGTCTGGCTCGCTACGAAGAGATGGCGGCCGAGGCTGAGCGCACTCGGAAGCTCGATTTTGAAGAGATTCAGATTCCGCCGGGGCCGCGTCTGGGCAATATTGTGCTCGAAGCCACCGACCTCAAAAAGGGCTTCGGCGACCGCGTGCTGTTCGATAACCTCAGCTTCTCGCTGCCACGCAACGGCATCGTCGGCATTATCGGTCCGAACGGTGTTGGTAAATCAACGCTGTTCAAGACCATCGTTGGTATTGAGCCGCTCGACTCGGGTGACCTGAAGATTGGCGAAACCGTCAAACTCTCGTACGTCGACCAGAACCGCGCCGGTATCGACCCCGAAAAGTCGGTCTGGGAGGTCGTGAGCGACGGTCTTGACTTCATCCAGGTTGGTCAGGTCGAAATTCCCTCGCGCGCCTATGTGTCGTCGTTCGGTTTTAAGGGCCCAGACCAGCAGAAGAAGTCGGGCGTGCTGTCGGGTGGTGAGCGCAACCGGCTGAACCTGGCGCTCACTCTCAAACAGGGCGGCAACCTGCTGCTGCTTGACGAGCCCACGAACGACCTCGACGTTGAAACGCTGTCGAGCCTCGAAAACGCACTGCTCGAGTTCCCGGGTTGCGCCGTGGTGATCACCCACGACCGGTGGTTCCTCGACCGCGTGGCCACGCACATCCTTGCCTATGAAGGCACTGATGAAAACCCGTCGAACTGGTACTGGTTTGAGGGCAACTTTGAGGGCTATGAGGCGAACAAGATTGAGCGTCTCGGCCCCGAAGCGGCCAAACCCTCGCGAGTCACCTACCGAAAGCTCACTCGCGACTAATGCTCGAAACATTCGAAAGCGGCCACGTGGACGGCGAACGCCGATTCCACGTGGCCGTGCCGGTACGTTGGCGCGATCTGGATGCGTACGGTCACGTCAATAACGCGACACTATTCACGCTGCTCGAAGAAGCGCGTATCGCGGCGTTTTGGAAACCGCAGCCTGGTACCGAAACGAACCGCCCGATGGGCATTGTGGATGCCGGCAGCGGTGGCGACACACTCACACTCATCGCCGGCCACGCGATTGACTACCGGGCGCCGATCCCACACTATCCCGAACCGCTCGACGTGCAGATTTGGGTGAGCCATCTCGGTGCGGCATCGGCCGAAATTGCCTACGAGGTGTGGAGCCCGGTTGGGCATGGGCCGCGCATCCTGCACACTGCGGCGCGCTCGTCGATCGTGTTTCTCGATGCCGAGTCGCAGCGACCGCGCCGACTCAACGACGCCGAACGCGCGGCCTGGCGGCCATTTTTGGGTGAGCCGCCGAAGCTGCGCGTCGACCGGGTGGAGCGCGCCGGCGAGCACACGCCCGGTGGCGAAGCGGCAGCCAAATGAGCGCCCGGATTCGTTTCGAGGATGCGCGGGTGCGCGATGATCTGGCCACCTATTTTGGGCGGGCGGGCCGCATCGAGGACGGTTCGGTGCTGGTTGAGCAAGTCGGCTCGGCGGTGGCCTTTTGGGTGCCGGTGCTGCGCCCGGCTGGCATTCTCGATCGTTCACCGCTGACCATCGGCGTGCGGGCCATCGCCGGCGAGGTGTTGGATGCTGATCCAAGCGACTGCGCTTCGAGCCGGTTTGAGGCGGTGGTGCCGTTGCGAGGGTTTCTCGATCGGCTCGCACGTGAGGCCTCCGGGGATGCGGCACTGGAACTGTCGGTTCCACCCGAGCGGCGGCTGGAATCGTGGACGGGTCGGCGTCCGCCGCTACATGGCTGGACGCTTGTCGGCCAGCTGGATGCTGCGGCCGTGCTTGCCGCAGCCGAATCTGGGATCGCTGCGGTGGCGAACAGCGCCGATCAGCGGGCGGGCCGTACCGACACTTGGACGCGTGAGCTGCCAGACAGCTGCGGGGCGCTGGCTGGCGACACCCGACCGCCGGCGGGGGTCGCTTTTGCCGGACACGCGCTCGGCTTCTGGCGTGTCGGTGACCCCATCGCCGTGCATATCGCGGATGGTTGGTGGCGGTTGGTGAGCCGAACCGGGCAGATTTTGGCGCAGCGATAAAATAATTATCGTGCTATTGTTCAAGTGACCAATCTCAATGGCGAGTTGGCATTTAACTAATTACATTCATTAAATGTCATTAGTGTGCCGGGGTTGCTCCGGTATGAATGCCATTAGCCGCGCGAGTGGTTAATGGCATTCTTTTATTGCATCCCGTGAAATAAATGATGCTCGTTCAGTTGTTGCGCTCGCGTTACAGTGCAACACAAACCGACTTAGCGAGGTGCGGAATGCCACAGATCGACTCGACAATTGAGGTGCTCAAGCAGGATGTGTTTGAACGCAACCTCAACGAGCCGGAGTACCACCAGGCAGTCGCCGAGGTGCTCGACTCGCTCGGACCGGTGCTCGAGCAGCACCCCGAGTACCTCGACCACGACATCATCCATCGCCTCTGCGAGCCGGAGCGGCAGATTATTTTTCGGGTGCCGTGGCGCGATGACCGCGGACAGGTGCACATCAATCGCGGTTACCGGGTCGAATTCAACTCGGCGCTTGGCCCCTACAAGGGAGGGTTACGTTTTCATCCATCCGTGAACCTCGGCATCGTCAAGTTTTTGGGTTTCGAGCAGATCTTCAAAAATGCGCTCACCGGGCTTCCGATCGGTGGCGGTAAAGGCGGTGCAAATTTTGACCCCCACGGTCGCAGCGACACTGAAATCATGGCGTTTTGTCAGTCGTTCATGACCGAGCTCTACCGACACATTGGTGAATATACCGACGTGCCCGCGGGTGATATCGGTGTGGGAACCCGAGAAATTGGCTACTTGTTTGGCCAGTACAAACGAATCACCAATCGATTCGAAGCGGGCGCCTTCACCGGGAAAGGGCTCAACTGGGGCGGTTCGTTGGTGCGCACTGAAGCAACCGGTTATGGCACCATCTACTTCGCCCGCGAACAGCTCGCCACGATGGGCGAAACCCTCGACGGGAAGCGCGTCTCGGTTTCCGGTGCGGGCAATGTCGCCCTCTATGCCATCGAAAAAGCGCAGGCACTCGGTGCCAGGGTGGTGACCGCATCCGATTCATCTGGCTGCGTTTATGATCCCGATGGAATCGATCTCGAGCTACTGAAACAGGTGAAAGAAATCGAGCGCGGCCGCATCCGTGACTATGCCGACCGGCGCGGCCCCCGGGTTGAGTTTCACGCGCGCATCACGGATGTGTGGGACGTGCCGACGGATATTGCGCTGCCGTGTGCCACCCAGAACGAGCTCGACGGCCAATCGGCGCGTGCGCTCATCGACAACGGTGTGAAAGTGGTGGCCGAGGGCGCAAATATGCCCTGCACACCCGAAGCGGCGCAGTTGTTGCGGGCAGCAAAACACGTGTTATTTGGTCCGGCCAAAGCAGTGAACTCGGGAGGTGTTGCCACCTCCGCGCTCGAGATGCAGCAAAACGCATCCCGTGACAGCTGGGACTTTGCCTACACCGAGTCGCGGCTCGAAGAAATCATGGTGTCAGTGCACGAACGCGTGCGTGCAACTGCCAGCCGCTATGGCGATCCGAACGACTATGTACTGGGTGCCAATATCGCCGCTTTCACCAAAGTGGTCGACGCCATGATCGCCCAGGGGCTCGTCTGAACTTGTTGCTGAATGCCGCAGCCACACCGGCAGGCGCCGCGGTTGGCGAGTTCTGCCGCGGAATCCACTAGCATCAGAGGCACGACAGGGGAGCGCCACCGGGGCGCTGAGAGTGCGGTACGGACCGCTGACCCTCGAACCTGAACCGGTTAGCACCGGCGGAGGAAGTCGAGCTTTACCTCTCCTCGCAGCCAATGCGAGCCCTCCATACACAGTGGAGGTTCACATGCGTCGTCAAATCCGATTCATTGCCGCAGCGGCGGTGGTCGCGCTCGCACTCAGCGGGTGCAGTATCAGCGCCTCGCCGAGCACCGACGCAACCGGCACCGACGGCGCCGGCGGCACCGTCACCATCCTGACGCACGATTCGTTCCAGATCACCGCCGAGCAAAAAGCCGATTTTGAAACAAAAACCGGCTACAAGCTGGTCACCACCGCACCCGGCGATGCCGGCTTCGTGGTGAACCAACTGCTGCTGGGTAAGGATGCGCCGACCGTCGACGGTGTGTTTGGTATCGACAACTTTTCGGCAACCACCATTACCGATGCCGATGTGCTGAGCGAATATCAATCGGCCGCACTGCCCGATAGCGCCGCCGACTACGCGATGGGTAAAACGCTCACCCCGATTGACCACGGCCAGGTGTGCATCAATATTGACCGCGACTGGTTCGCCGAAAATGGCGTTGCCGAGCCCACCAGCCTCGACCAACTGGCCGAACCCGAATACGCCAAGCTGCTGGTGATCACCGACCCCAGCACCTCATCACCGGGGCTTGCCTTCTTGGCCGGTGTTGTAGGCAAGTACGGAGACAACTGGCAGAGCTACATGTCGAAGCTGCTTGATGGCGGCACCCGCGTGGCAGCCGGCTGGTCGGATGCGTACTACAGCGACTTTTCGGGTTCAGAAGGCAAGGGCGATTACCCGCTGGTGCTGAGCTATGCCTCATCGCCGGCCGCCGAGGGCGGCAAGACCGGCAACCTCGAAGCGAGCTGCGTTGACCAGATTGAGTATGCCGGTGTGGTTGCCGGCGCGAAAAACCCCGAGGGCGCGCAGGCGTTCATCGACTACCTGCTCAGCGACGAATACCAGGTCACGATTCCCGAGCAGATGTACATGTACCCGGTCAGTGACCAGGTCGACCTTCCTGAGGAGTGGGCGAAACACGCCCAGCCATCAACGACACCGATTGATGTCGACCCTGCCCAGGTTGCGGCCGAGCGGGAGACCTGGCTAAACGAGTTCACGAAGCTGAGCGAATAGCACCGTGAAACGGCGCGACGGGCTCTGGCCCCTGTGGCTGGTGGCCGGTCTTGTTCCGGCGGCACTGCTTGCGGTGCTGTTCGCGTGGCCGGTCACCGCCATGCTCGTGCGCGGCTTCAGTGACGGAGCCCGAATTGACCTTTCGGTGGCTGGAAGCGTGCTCACCGACGGGCGCACTTGGCGAATTCTTGCTCAAACGCTAGGGATGGCGCTGGCTGCGACCGCTGGTTGTGTGCTCTTGGGGGTGCCCGGCGCCTGGGCCCTGTATCGAGTGCGATTCCGCGGTCAAACCGCCTTGCGCATGGCTGCGACCATGCCGTTCGTATTGCCCACCGTCGTGGTGGGTATGGCGTTCCGCTCGTTGGGGCTCGAGGGGAGCATTACCGCCGTCGTGCTCGCCATGATGTTTTTTAACTACGGTCTGGTGGCGCGCACGGTCGGCACCCTGTGGCGAGGGCTCGACTATCGCGCCGCCGAGGCCGCAGCAACCCTCGGTGCCGGGCCCGCGCGGGTGTTTATCACGGTGACCCTGCCGCAATTGATGCCCGCGATTGCCGCCGCGGCGAGTCTCGTGCTGCTATTTTGCTCGACCGCGTTCGGCATTGTCCGCACCCTGGGCACGCCGGGTGTCGGCACTCTCGAAACCGAGATTTATCGTCAAACCACGGCGGCGTTTGATCTTCGTGCGGCGGCAGTGTTGTCGTGCCTGCAGCTGGTGATCGTGGTGCTGACCGTTACCGTGTCGAATGCGCTCACGCGCCGAAATCACCAGCCGCTGCGACAACACCAGCCGCGGTTGCGGCCGCTCACCGTGCGCACCTCGCCGGCGGTGATCGTCACAGTTGCGGTGATCGCCGGTTTGATCGTGTTACCGCTTTTGGGGCTGTTTCGTGCCGCGTTCACGGTCGGTGGCGAGTTGAGTGTCGAAAACTTCGCCAAACTTGCCACCTCTGGAACCGGTTTTGGTGGTGGGGTGACCGTGCTCGCCGCGCTCGAAAATTCGCTGCGCATCGGCGTGGATGCCACAGTGCTATCGCTCATTATCGGTGTACCACTATCGCTGCTGCTATCTCGACCCAACGCAACCCGAATAACCAGGTTGCTCGACGCTGCCATCATGCTGCCGCTGGGTGTTTCGGCGGTGACGGTGGGTTTCGGCATGGTGGTTTCGATCCAAGCTGCCTGGCCAAACCTCGCCATCTCAGGTGCACTCGTCCCGGCGGCGCAGGCCGTGATTGCCGTACCGATTGTGGTGCGGTTGCTGGTGCCGGCGCTGCGAGCGATTGATAACCGGCAGCGTGAAGCGGCGGCGGTGCTCGGAGCTTCACCACTTCGGGTGCTGCTGACAGTTGACGGTGCCGTGCTGGCGCGCATGGTGGGGCCGGCTGCGGGATTTGCCTACGCGCTGTCGCTCGGAGAGTTTGGAGCCACCACATTTTTGGCGCGCCCGGATGCTCCCACTCTGCCAATCATGATCGTGCGGCTGCTGGGCCGCCCCGGTGATTTCAACTACGGCATGGCGATGGCCGGTGCAGTGATGCTAGCGCTATTGACCGGTGCGATTTTGCTGCTGAGCGAGCAATGGCGCCCGCGCCAGCTACCCGGAGCGCGCGCCACCGAGAGCCTGCTGATTCAAGAAAAGAAAGCGAGCAGTGTATGACCGACTCGACGAACTCGCTTCCGGCACTGCAGCTTGAAGCGGTCACGGTGGGTTACGAACCCGGAAGTCCGGTGGTCACCGATGCCGATCTCGAGCTGCAGCCAGGCGAGATTGTGGTGTTGCTTGGCGCCAGCGGCTGCGGAAAATCGACGCTACTTCGCGCCATTGCCGGGCTCGAGCCGGTGTGGTCGGGACGCATCCTGATGTCGGGCGATGACGTGACCGATGTGCCCACGCACCGGCGGGGCTGCGGCATGGTCTTTCAGGATGCGCAGCTATTCGCGAATCGTTCGGTGGCTCGCAATATCGCGTACGGACTCGAGGTGCAGCGGATGTCAGCGGCGCAGCGCCGCCACCGTGTGGCTGAGCTTCTTGAACTGGTGGGGATGCCGCAACTCGGCGACCGTTCGGTGGCGCAACTATCGGGTGGGCAGGCCCAACGGGTGGCTCTCGCGCGAGCTCTAGCGCCCCGGCCGCGGATCATGCTGCTCGATGAACCGTTCTCGGCTCTCGATCGCGCACTACGCGAGCGGCTGGCAGTGGAGGTGCGGGATATTTTGCGGGGGCAGGCAACTGCTGCTGTGCACGTCACCCACGATTGGGAAGAGGCCCGCACGATGGCAGACCGGATCGTCGAGATTCGCGATGGCCGTCTGTATCCACAAACCGCATAAACAAGCGCGACACGCCCGGGTTTCAGGAGCAACTTGCATAACTGTTCGTAAGTGCGTAAATTATTCCCTTGTCGCCGCGAGACGCCAAGCGCCAGAGAGCGCGAGGGTCACGAAATCGGATTCAGCCGGTAGGCGACTAGAACTACCACTCCCAGTGAAGCTGACATGGTTTGTTGTGTTGGTGGGTTTGGGGTGTGTTTGGTCCTTGAGAACTCAACAGCGTGCACTTTTTTGAATGCCAGTTTATTTTTTGCCTCGGCATGACCTTTTGGTTGTGTTTGTGGTTTCTTTGATGCGCATGGCCCCGTGTTTTTTGGGGTTGTGTGGTTGTCAGAGATCGAGCTTGCCTGTCTGCCTCTTTTTCCGGGGTGGGTGGGTGTTTACTTCATTTATGGAGAGTTTGATCCTGGCTCAGGACGAACGCTGGCGGCGTGCTTAACACATGCAAGTCGAACGATGAAGCCTTAGCTTGCTTTGGTGGATTAGTGGCGAACGGGTGAGTAACACGTGAGCAACGTGCCCAGGACTCTGGAATAACCGCGGGAAACCGTGGCTAATACCGGATAGGTGCCGAGGCCGCATGGTCTTCGGTTGGAAAGTTTTTGCGGTTCTGGATCGGCTCACGGCCTATCAGCTTGTTGGTGGGGTAATGGCCTACCAAGGCGACGACGGGTAGCCGGCCTGAGAGGGTGACCGGCCACACTGGGACTGAGACACGGCCCAGACTCCTACGGGAGGCAGCAGTGGGGAATATTGCACAATGGGCGCAAGCCTGATGCAGCAACGCCGCGTGGGGGATGACGGCCTTCGGGTTGTAAACCTCTTTTAGTAGGGAAGAAGCGCAAGTGACGGTACCTGCAGAAAAAGCACCGGCTAACTACGTGCCAGCAGCCGCGGTAATACGTAGGGTGCAAGCGTTGTCCGGATTTATTGGGCGTAAAGAGCTCGTAGGCGGTTTGTCGCGTCTGCTGTGAAAGCCCGAGGCTCAACCTCGGGTCTGCAGTGGGTACGGGCAGGCTAGAGTGCGGTAGGGGAGATTGGAATTCCTGGTGTAGCGGTGGAATGCGCAGATATCAGGAGGAACACCGATGGCGAAGGCAGATCTCTGGGCCGTTACTGACGCTGAGGAGCGAAAGCATGGGGAGCGAACAGGATTAGATACCCTGGTAGTCCATGCCGTAAACGTTGGGCGCTAGATGTGGGGACCTTTCCACGGTTTCTGTGTCGTAGCTAACGCATTAAGCGCCCCGCCTGGGGAGTACGGCCGCAAGGCTAAAACTCAAAGGAATTGACGGGGGCCCGCACAAGCGGCGGAGCATGCGGATTAATTCGATGCAACGCGAAGAACCTTACCAAGGCTTGACATATATCGGAATCGGCTAGAGATAGTCGCGCCCTTTGGGTCGGTATACAGGTGGTGCATGGTTGTCGTCAGCTCGTGTCGTGAGATGTTCGGTTAAGTCCGGCAACGAGCGCAACCCTTGTCCTATGTTGCCAGCACGTTATGGTGGGAACTCATGGGATACTGCCGTGGTCAACACGGAGGAAGGTGGGGATGACGTCAAATCATCATGCCCCTTATGTCTTGGGCTTCACGCATGCTACAATGGCCGGTACAATGGGCTGCGATACCGCGAGGTGGAGCGAATCCCAAAAAGCCGGTCTCAGTTCGGATTGGGGTCTGCAACTCGACCCCATGAAGTCGGAGTCGCTAGTAATCGCAGATCAGCATTGCTGCGGTGAATACGTTCCCGGGCCTTGTACACACCGCCCGTCAAGTCATGAAAGTCGGTAACACCCGAAGCCGGTGGCCTAACCTTTTGGGGGGAGCTGTCGAAGGTGGGATCGGTGATTAGGACTAAGTCGTAACAAGGTAGCCGTACCGGAAGGTGCGGCTGGATCACCTCCTTTCTAAGGAGTTTGTTTTTGGCATCCCTGTTGGCTGCGAGTGTTGGCCAGGGGGTGTTTGGGTGGAACATTCTTGGAGTGTGCGTTGTTGGGTGCTGGGGGACCAGTGCTCTGCTGCTGTTTTGGTGGTGGGGTGTGGTTTGCCTGGTCACGTCTGGTGCTGGCCTTTGCTTTGTGGTGGGGGTTGGTGTTGGGCCGTGGTGGTACGTTGAGAACTACACAGTGGACGCGAGCATCTGCAGCTGCATGTTGCCCTGTTTGGGGTGGCGTGTGGTTGTGAGCAATTGTTGTCTTGATGAGAGTTTTTTTGATTCTTTTGTCTTGGTAATGGCAAGTTATTCTTGGTGTTCAAATTCGTAAGAGCATATGGTGGATGCCTTGGCATCTGGAGCCGATGAAGGACGTGGTAATCTGCGATAAGCCTCGGGGAGCCGATAAACGGGCGTTGATTCGAGGATTTCCGAATGGGGAAACCTGGCCAGACTTGTTCTGGTTACTCCCGTCTGAATGTATAGGGCGGTGAGGGGGAACGCGGGGAAGTGAAACATCTCAGTACCCGTAGGAAGAGAAAACAAGAGTGATTCCGTGAGTAGTGGCGAGCGAAAGCGGATGAGGCTAAACCGGTCACGTGTGAGAGTTGGTAGGCGTTGCGTGGTCGGGGTTGTGGGACTGTCTTGATCCTTCTACCAGGGGGTCGGCGTTGGTGCGCAGGGTAGGCGAATCGTTTTGAAAAGCGAACCGTAGGGGGTGTGAGTCCCGTAGCTGAAACTTTGTGTGTGGCGTGGATGGTATCCCAAGTAGCACGGAGCCCGTGAAACTTTGTGTGAATCTGTCGGGACCACCCGATAAGCCTAAATACTTCTGGATGACCGATAGTGGATAAGTACCGTGAGGGAATGGTGAAAAGTACCCCGGGAGGGGAGTGAAATAGTTCCTGAAACCGTATGCTTACAATCCGTCGGAGCCTTTTGGGGTGACGGCGTGCCTTTTGAAGAATGAGCCTGCGAGTTAGTGGTATGTGGCGAGGTTAACCCGTGTGGGGTAGTCGTAGCGAAAGCGAGTCTGAATAGGGCGTTGAGTCGCATGCTCTAGACCCGAAGCGAAGTGATCTAGCCATGGCCAGGTTGAAGCGAGGGTAAGACCTCGTGGAGGACCGAACCCACCTAGGTTGAAAACTGGGGGGATGAGCTGTGGTTAGGGGTGAAAGGCCAATCAAACTTCGTGATAGCTGGTTCTCTCCGAAATGCATTTAGGTGCAGCGTTGCGTGTTTCTTGCTGGAGGTAGAGCTACTGGATGGCCGATGGGCCCGACAAGGTTACTGACGTCAGCCAAACTCCGAATGCCGGTAAGTGAGAGCGTGGCAGTGAGACTGTGGGGGATAAGCTTCATAGTCGAGAGGGAAACAACCCAGACCAACAATTAAGGTCCCTAAGCGTGTGCTAAGTGGAAAAGGATGTGGAGTTGCAGTGACAACCAGGAGGTTGGCTTAGAAGCAGCCACCCTTGAAAGAGTGCGTAATAGCTCACTGGTCAAGTGATTCCGCGCCGACAATGTAGCGGGGCTCAAGCACACCACCGAAATTTTGGCACTCCTTTTGTGGGGGTGGGTAGGAGAGCGTCGTGTTGTGGGTGAAGCGGCAGAGTGATCTGGTCGTGGACGTGACACGAGTGAGAATGCAGGCATGAGTAGCGAATGACTGGTGAGAAACCAGTCCTCCGAATGACTAAGGGTTCCAGGGTCAAGTTAATCTGCCCTGGGTGAGTCGGGGCCTAAGGCGAGGCCGACAGGCGTAGTCGATGGATAACGGGTTGATATTCCCGTACCGGCGAAGAACCGTCAAATCTGATCTGGTGATGCTAAGCGTGTGAGCTTGTTTTCGCGGGCCTTTGGTTCGTGTTGATGGGTTTGTGCGTGATCCGATCCGGGGAGGGTAGCGTGGGTGTGACGCAGGAAGGTAGCCAATCCGGGTGAGTGGTTGTATCCGGGCAAGGATGTAGGGTGAGTGATAGGTAAATCCGTCGCTTGTGTGCCTGAGATCTGATGCGGAACCTGTTTTGGGGTAGTTGGTGATCCTATGCTGCCGAGAAAAGCATCGACGTGAGGTTTGAGTTGCCCGTACCCGAAACCGACACAGGTGGTCAGGTAGAGAATACCAAGGAGATCGAGAGAATCGTGGTGAAGGAACTCGGCAAAATGCCCCCGTAACTTCGGGAGAAGGGGGGCCACCCGCTTGTTAGGATTTACTCCGAGAGGGTGTGGTGGCCGCAGAGACTAGTGGGTCGCGACTGTTTATCAAAAACACAGGTCCGTGCGAAGTTGAAAGACGATGTATACGGACTGACGCCTGCCCGGTGCTGGAAGGTTAAGAGGAAGTGTTAGCTTTGGCGAAGCATTGAATTTAAGCCCCAGTAAACGGCGGTGGTAACTATAACCATCCTAAGGTAGCGAAATTCCTTGTCGGGTAAGTTCCGACCTGCACGAATGGCGTAACGACTACCCAGCTGTCTCCACCGCGAACTCGGCGAAATTGCATTACGAGTAAAGATGCTCGTTACGCGCAGCAGGACGAAAAGACCCCGTGACCTTTACTATAGCTTGGTATTGGTGATTGGTGTTACTTGTGTAGGATAGGTGGGAGACTGTGAAGTGGCCACGCTAGTGGTTGTGGAGTCGTTGTTGAAATACCACTCTGGTGATACCGGTTATCTAACTTCGGACCGTGATCCGGTTCAGGGACAGTGCCTGGTGGGTAGTTTAACTGGGGCGGTTGCCTCCTAAAGAGTAACGGAGGCGCCCAAAGGTTCCCTCAGTCTGGTTGGCAATCAGATTTTGAGTGTAAGTGCACAAGGGAGCTTGACTGTGACACTGACGGGTGGAGCAGGGACGAAAGTCGGGACTAGTGATCCGGCAGTGGCTTGTGGAAGCGCTGTCGCTCAACGGATAAAAGGTACCTCGGGGATAACAGGCTGATCTTGCCCAAGAGTCCATATCGACGGCATGGTTTGGCACCTCGATGTCGGCTCGTCGCATCCTGGGGCTGGAGTAGGTCCCAAGGGTTGGGCTGTTCGCCCATTAAAGCGGTACGCGAGCTGGGTTCAGAACGTCGTGAGACAGTTCGGTCTCTATCCGCTGCGTGCGTTGGAAGTTTGAGAAGGTCTGTCCTTAGTACGAGAGGACCGGGATGGACGAACCTCTGGTGTGTCAGTTGTTCTGCCAAGGGCACGGCTGATTGGCTACGTTCGGGATGGATAACCGCTGAAAGCATCTAAGCGGGAAGCCGGCTTCGAGATGAGACTTCCTTTGAGGTTCCCAGTAGATGACTGGGTTGATAGGCCGGATGTGGAAGCGCTGTGAGGTGTGGAGCTGACCGGTACTAATAGGCCGATTATTTGATTCTACCTTTGAATGGCTTGCTTGTTTGGTTGTTTGCTGTTGTGGGTGTTCGCGTTTGTTGTGTGGTTCTTGGCGTATTGCCAGGGAGTGTTTCGGTGGTTATAGCGGAGTGGGTACGCCCGGTTACATTCCGAACCCGGTAGCTAAGTGCTTTTGCGCCGATGGTACTGCAAGGGGGACTTTGTGGGAGAGTAGGTCACTGCCGAACTTTACTTTGATGGTGGGGTGCATAATCCGTTTGGGTTGTGTGCCCCACCATTTTTTTTGTTTCCCGAAAACAACCCCTCAGACAGCATTAAAACGGTGACAACACCAAAACGGTGACGCTGTTGACCTAGGGGTTATTGCCGACAGGCCGGCGGATTATCCGAGCTGATTAATCATGGCGGTGGCCGCGCGATCAAAATAATCGAGCATCTGCGCGCGCACCATCGGCGGCCACTGCATTGAGTCGACTGCGGCGGTCATATGGCGCAGCCAACGCTCGCGTGCATCCCGATCAATCGGAAACGGTGCGTGACGCATCCGCAACCGCGGGTGTCCGCGCTGTGCCGAATAGGTGGTGGGACCGCCCCAATACTGTCCGAGGAACCGGCTAAGTCGCCAGATGGCGCCCTCGAGATCATCAGGGTCATACATTGGCCACATGACCTCGTCTTGCTGCACCGCCTCATAGAAGCGGCGGGCGAGCGTGTCGAATGCCGCCATGCCGCCGACCTGCTCGTAAACGGTGGGAAGGGCCGCAGCGCCTTGTTCGCCGGTGCGCAGATGGACGGGAAGCGGTTCAGTCATAAGGCCAAGCCTACGCACTCACTCGGCTTCGCGCTGCTGTGCCTGACGATCATCAATTCCGTTGGCGCGCGTGAGGTTCATCCCATTGGGGCCGTTAAAAATCACCGTGTTCATCGGCGGTAGCGAAATACCCTCGGCCTTGAATGCATCCTGGATGCGGGCACGAAGTTCACGCTCAACGCTCCAGCGTTCGCCCGGCAGCGTCTTTGCCGCGAGGCGAACAATGACAGCTTCAGCCGAGAGCGTCTGCAAACCCCAAATACTGGGTTTTTCAATGATGTGTTCGGCCCATTCGGGGTCGTTATAGAGCGCCTCGGCAGCTTCGGCCATCACTTTTTGGGCGCGGTCGCGATCAACGGTGTAGGGCACCGCAAGGTCAATGATGGCGCGGTTCCAGCCCTGGGAATTATTGCCGACGCGCTGAATTTCGCCGTTGCGGATGTACCAGAGCTGGCCCCACAGGTCGCGCACCTGGGTTACGCGCACGCCCACTGCTTCAACGATGCCGATTGCATATTCCATATCGACCTCGTCGCCGACGCCCAGCTGGTCTTCGATGACCATGAACAGGCCGTTGAGCACATCGCCAACGATTTTTTGGGCACCGAAACCGAGTCCGGCACCCACGGCCGCCGAGAGCACCGTGAGCGAAGCCAAAAACGACGGGTTAATAATCGTGACCACCCACATCACGGTGATCACGAAGATCAGCACCGCAACGATGTTTTCGAGCACCTGACCGATAGTGCGTGCGCGCTGCACGGTGCGCACCGACTCGAGTGGCGAACGCAGCGCCAGCATCTGGGTGTCGTTGACGCCACGCTTTTTTTTGACACCGGAGACGATCTTGCCCACGGTTCGACGAATGATGATTTTCGCGAGTCGGTTGACCAGCCAGGCTCCGAGGATGACCAAAACAATGGCAATGAGGTCAGAGAACGGGCCGAGGAACTCAATAACGGAGTCAAAAAAGTTTTGCATTTGCAGCCGATCATACGAGTGCTTCCCGAGTGCTGGCAGCAAACAGCTGAGCATCACCACAACGCGGCGGCAGCACAGCTAAAAAAATCAGGGCTGGACGCTGCCTTAGCGGCAGCACCCAGCCCTGATGGCTATGGTTGACTACTCGACGTCGGCAGCCTGCACGCGCAGCGCGCGCTGGGCACTATCGAGGTCCTCGGCGATGAGGCGACGCAGCGGTGCCGGTGCATCCTCATTGTTTGCCAGCCACTCGGTAGCGAGCGCGACGACCCGCTCGGTGTCGACCAGCCCGGGGAAGAAACCGTCGACCAGGTATTCGGCGATGTGGTACGAACGGCTTGACCAGATCTGTCGCAGCTCGGCGAAATACGTGTCGACAAACGGCGTCAGCAGCGAATGATCGCGGGTAGTCCAGAACCCTGCGGCGGCGGCGCGAACGATGTCGTTCGTGGCGCCCGCAGTGGTCCACACCGAATCCCAGGCCGCACGCTTCGCTTCGGCAGTCGGGATTGCGGCACGGGCGTGCGCGGCAGAACGCTTACCGTCCGAGGTGGCATCCGCGGCATACCGCGCCGCAATCTCGGGCTCACCTGCCCGACCACCGGCGACCAGTGCATACAGCAGCTGCCAGCCGAGATCGGTGTCAATGTCGAGACCCGGAAGCTTCACGCTTTCGTCGTACAGATCCGCAACAACCTGCAGCTGCTCGTCAGTGGTGGCGAATTGCGCGAACGTTTGCACAAAACCAAACTGCGCATCCGAACCAGGCTCGGCCGCCTGCGCGAGTGACCAGAACGCATCCGCAACCTCGATTCGGCGCTGCTCGCGGCGCTCGGGACGCGAATAACGGTCAACCGAGCCGAGCAGCTGCGACTGCAGCATCCGACGCGTGGTCGATTCGGTTTCGCTACCGATATGTGCCAGCACGGTCTCGATGAACTGCTGCACCGGCACCTCGCCATCGCGGGTTGCATCCCACAGGCTGCCGAGGGTGAGCGCGCGGGCCAACGGGTCGACAATTTCACCCGCGTGGTCGTGCACGGTGCGCAGCGACTGCTCGTCGAGACGGATCTTGGCGTAGGCGAAGTCGTCATCGTTGATGAGTACAAGATCGCCCCGGTGCTGGCCGACAAGCTCTGGCACCTCGGTGCGCTCACCATTCACATCAAGTTCGACCCGGTGGGTGCGGACAATGCCCTCGTCAGTGCGGTTGTAGATACCAACCGCGAGGCGGTGCGGGCGAATAGTGGGGTGGGCGTCGGCAGCCGACTGCAGGATGGCGAACGACGTGAACTTGCCGTCTGCATCCAGTTCAAACTCGGGGCGCAGCGTGTTCACGCCGGCGGTTTCCAGCCACAGTTTCGACCACTCGCGCAGATCGCGACCCGAAGCGGCCTCGAGCTCAACCAGCAGATCGTCGAGCACCGTGTTGCCGTAGGCGTGCTTGTTGAAATAGGAGTTCACGCCGGTGAAAAACGCCTCGCGGCCCACCCAGAAAAACAGCTGCTTGAGCACCGAACCGCCCTTGGCGTAGGTGATGCCGTCAAAGTTCACCAGCACATCGTCAAGGTCACGAATTTCGGCGACGATCGGGTGCGTTGACGGCAGCTGATCTTCTCGTACCGCCCAGGTCTTTTCACTGGCGAGGAAGGTTACCCAGTCGTTTTCCCATTCGGTAGCTTCGGCGGTCGCGAGCGTCGAAATAAACTCGGCAAACGACTCGTTCAGCCACAGGTCGTTCCACCACTTCATGGTGACCAGGTTGCCGAACCACATGTGGGCCAGCTCGTGCAGGATGGTCACCACGCGGCGCTCACGGATGGCGTCGCTCACCCGCGAACGGAAAACATAGGTTTCGGTGAAGGTCACGCAGCCAATATTTTCCATCGCGCCCATGTTGTATTCGGGCACGAACAGCTGGTCGTATTTGTCGAAGGGGTAGGGGACGCCGAAGTTGCGTTCGAAATATTCGAAGCCCTGCTTTGTGGTGGTGAAAATATTGTCGGCGTCCATGTGCTCAGCGAGTGACTTACGGCAGTACACCCCCAGCGGGATGGTGCGGCCGCTTGCCGAAACGAGTTCGTCATGCCACGAGACATACGGGCCGGCGACGAGTGCCGTGATGTAGGTCGACATTTTTGGGGTCTGGCCAAAATGCCACACGGCCTTGCCATCGCCGAGCGGTTCGGGCTCGGGGGTGGGCTGGTTCGAAATCACGGCCCAGTTTTCGGGCGCCGTCACGTGGAAGGTGAACACGGCCTTGAGGTCGGGCTGCTCGAAGCAGGGGTACATGCGGCGGGCATCCGGCACCTCGAACTGCGAGTACAGGTACACCTCGCCATCGGCAGGGTCGACTGCGCGGTGCAGACCCTCGCCGGTGTTCATGTAGCGCATATCGGCTTCGACAATGAGCTCGTTATTGGCTGCCAGATTTGGCAGCGTGATGCGCACGCCGTCGGCAACTTCTGCCGGGTCGAGGTCGATGCCGTTCAGCTTCACTGCGTGAACGGTGTCGGTGATGGCGTCAATAAAAGTGGTGGCGCCTTCGGTGCCGGTGAACTCTACGCGAGTTACGGTGCGGAAGGTTTCGGGAGAGGTCGTCAGGTCGATCGACACGTCGTAGCTGGTGGCATCGACGAGGTCACGACGTTCGACGGCTTCGGTGCGAGTGAGGTTTTCTCCGGGCACGAATACATCCTGTCGTTTCGATTTGGCGTCATTTACGCTTTTGGTCGGGCTTGAGCTTACCGCTGTCTGGGTGTGCAAAACGGTCGGCGACCTGTGAAAAAGACTGAAGCGCCACACATGTTTTCGGCACCGGCACGGCGTAGTGTTAACCAGATTGAATGAATGACGCGTATGGGGTGAATTTTGCAGCAACGACCGTTACGTCGCCTCTGGGGGCTGATGAAGCCCTATCGCCTCCGGCTCATCTTCGGTGTTGTGGTCTCAATTTTTTCGTGGGTCGCCGCGCTGGCGATGCCCCAGGTGCTGTCGTATCTGGTGAACGAGGTGTTCACCGTCAACGCCGGTGCCACGGTTGTGCTCATGGCCGCGCTCGTGGTTGTGGGGCTGGCACTTATTGAGTCGGGGCTGCTGTTTGTGCGCCGGATGCTGTCGGTCGACCCCTCGGCGCGCATCGAATACGGGATGCGAACACGGCTATTTGGTCACCTGCAGCGGCTGCCACTTGCCTTCCACGATCGCTGGGAGTCGGGCCAGTTGCTTTCGCGGGCGATGACCGACCTCGGCGAGATTCGTCGGTTTGTTGCCTTCGGCGGCATCATGCTCATCACCGACATGTTTACGCTCACTATCGGCATGGTACTGATGGTGCGCTCGCACTGGCTGCTCGCGACCATCTACTTCGCCGCCGCGCTGCCGATCATGTTTTACACCGCGTGGTTCGCGGGCAAATATCGGCAGCTTTCGCGCCAGGGGCAGGATGCCAGCGGCGATTTGGCCACCAATGTTGAGCAGTCGGTGCATGGTATTCGAGTGCTCAAGGCTTTCGGCCGCGGCGACTATGCGCTCGGGCGCTATGAGCGCCACGCCGACCGGGTGCGTGCCATCGGGGTGCGCCAGACCGACCTCATTGCCAACTTTGACGCGGTGGTGCGGATGCTGCCCGAAATTGCGCTCGGCACGGCCCTGTTGCTCGGGCTGCACCTCATCGCCAATGGCGATATGAACGTCGGTGAGCTGTCGGCCTTTTTTGCCACCGCGATGATCCTCAACGGACCGGTGACCATGATCGGTCAAATGTTTGGTGCCGCAGCCTCCACCGCCTCGGCGCTGCAACGACACTTTGAGGTGATTGACGCACCGCGTACGATCACGAGCCCCGAGCATCCCGATGAATTTGCTGCCATGTCTGCGCGCGGCGAACTTGAACTGCGCGGGGTGAGTTTTGCCTATCCCGATCGACCCGACGACACGCTGCTGCACGAGGTGCAGCTCACCGTGCGTCCGGGGGAGACGATGGCGCTGGTGGGTATTACCGGAGCCGGTAAATCGACGCTGCTGCAATTGGTGCCGCGCCTGTATGACGTAACCGCGGGCGCGGTGTTGATCGATGGCCACGATGTGCGTGATCTTGACCTCGCCGAGGTGCGCGCCACCACCGCGGTGGCGTTTGAGCAGGCCACCCTGTTCTCGGGAAGTGTGCGAGAAAACGTGCTGCTGGGAGCCGACCGCGCCCTCGGGCTCGACCGACCACTCGGTGACGCCGATCGCAACACCGCCGCGGCCAACAAATTGCTCGATCTGGCACTCGAAACCGCCGATGCCGGTTTTGCCTATGAGCTTCCCAACGGTGTCGATACCCGCATCGGTGAGCAGGGGCTGTCACTTTCGGGTGGGCAACGACAGCGCATCGCGCTGGCGCGTGCGATCGCAGCGAAACCCCGGTTGCTGCTACTGGACGATCCGCTATCGGCACTTGACACGGCAACCGAAGAACGGGTCACCGCGCGGCTGCGGGAAGTGCTGCGAGGCACCACCACGCTCGTGGTCGCGCACCGCTCATCCACGGTGGCGCTCGCCGACCGGGTCGCACTGCTCGAAAACGGCCGCGTCATGGCGGTGGGCACACACAACGAACTCATGGCTACCCGGCCGGAATACCGCGCCATCATGGCCGACCCGGCCACCAGCGCCGCAGCTTCGGGAGGTGACGACGAATGACAACGCAACAGGCCGAAGCCGACCACGACCTCGACCCGATTGCGGCGGGCAGCGATCGTGAAAAACGAGAGCGGATGCGGCAGCTATTGGGTGAGCTGCTGCGCCCAGCTCGCGGCGCATTTTTTACCGTGGCCGTGCTCATCATCATCTATCAGCTCGCCGTGGTCGCCGGCCCCGCAGTTATTGCGTGGGGTATTGACGTTGCGCTACCGGCCCTACAAGCGGGCGATTCGACACCGGCCTGGACCGCGGGGATCGGCTACCTGGGCCTCGCGGTGGTGGGCTCGAGCGCTATTTTCGCGTACCTGCGCCTTTCAGCCCGCGTTGCCGAGCGGGTGCTCTACAACCTGCGGCTACGCATCTTCCGACACAGCCAGCAGCTCGATCTCGAGTTTCATGAGAGCTATACCAGCGGCCGCGTTATCTCGCGCCAAACCAACGACACCGAGTCGCTGAGCGAACCGCTCGTGTTTGGCCTCGAAGCGATTATCGGTGCCCCGGCCCGGATGATCGTGATCGCCGTGTCGATCATCCTGATGGACTGGCTCACCGGGCTCGTGATGCTCGTGATGCTCGTGCCGGGCTGTTTTTTGTCGACCTGGTTCCAGCGTCGCTCATCGGTGGAATACCGAAATATGCGCACCCACTCGGCACGGCTCACCGTGGAATTTGTCGAAACGTTCACCGGTATTCGCGCGGTGCAGGCTTATCGTCGCGAATCCGCAAACGATGCACGCTACGCCGAGCTCAGCGGTGACTACCGCACGGCACTCCTGCGTTCGATCATGGTGTTTGGTATCTACCAGCCGGCGCTCAAGCTGCTCGGCAACCTCACAATCGCGGTGGTGATCGCAGTTGGTGGTCTGCGCGTTGTTGGCGGCAACCTCGAAGTGGGTGTGCTGCTCGCGCTGGTGCTGTATACCCGCTGGTTTTTTGTGCCGATCGACACGCTCGCCGGCTTCTACAACCTGATCCAGTCGGCCGCTTCGGCGCTCGAAAAAATTTCGGCCTTCCTTTCGGTAAATCCGTCAGTAACCGAACCACAGAATCCGAAACCGCTTCCTGCCGGACGCGGCACCATTGACCTGGATGCGGTGAGCTTCGGCTACCGAGACGGCCAGGATGTGCTGCCGCACGTTGACCTCCACATTCCGGCGGGGCAGACCGTGGCGATTGTGGGGCGCACCGGCGCCGGTAAATCGACGATCGCGAAGCTCATCGCGCGCTTTTATGATGTCTCTTCCGGCAGCATCCGAATTGATGGTGTTGATCTGCGTGAACTGTCCGATCGATCGCTGCGACAGGCGGTGGCGATGGTGACTCAGGAGTCGTATCTGTTTTCGGGGACGGTTGCCGACAATATTGCGATTGGTAACCCGGATGCATCCCGGGCCGAAATTGAAGCGGCAGCCGAAGCAATCGGTGCCGACACGTTCATTCGCCAGCTGCCCGATGGATACGACACCGATGTGCTTTCGCGCGGTGGCCGACTGGCAGCCGGGCAGCAGCAGCTGGTTTCGTTTGCGCGCGCGTTTCTTGCCGACCCACGCGTGCTTATTCTCGACGAGGCCACCAGTTCGCTCGACCTGCCAAGCGAACGTGCCGTGCAACACGGGCTCGAACAGCTGCTCGGCGACCGCACCGCGATCATCATCGCCCACCGGCTCGCAACCGTCATGAACGCCGACCGGGTGCTGGTGGTGCACGACGGTGCCGTGGTTGAAGATGGCACTCCGGCCGAACTGATCGCCGCCGGCGGACGTTTTGCAGACCTGCATCGCGCCTGGCAAGACTCGCTCTAAGCGCAATCTCCGCACGGTGTGTGGCCGCCGTCGAGGGAACCCTCACGAGGGAGCGGCTACGCTGGCAGCATGACTTCGAATGCGACGATCGAGTTTTGGTTCGATCCGGTATGTCCATGGGCGTGGATGACTTCGCGCTGGATTGACGAGGTGCACCGCCTCCGTCCCGAAACGAACGTGACTTGGCGGGTGATGTCGCTCGCCATCCTCAACGAGGGCCGTAACAACACCCACGCCGAGGCACACCAGCGGATGCTGCTCACCTGCAAGGTGGCAGCCGGTGTTGATGCCGAACTCGGTAACGACCGGGTCAAGGCGCTGTACGACGCGCTCGGCACGCGCATTCACGTTGGCGAACGCCGTGACGACGATGTGTTGGCAGAGTCGGTTGCCGAGGCTCAGGTGCCGGCCGAGTTCGTCGAACGCGCCCAGTCTGGCGAATTTGACGAGCTGTTGCAGGCCTCACATCGGTCGGGAATCGACCTCGTGGGCGAGGACGTCGGTACGCCAATCATCGCGGTCGACGGCGTTGCGTTTTTTGGCCCCGTCATCTCGCCGGCACCCAAGGGCAATATGGCATTGCAACTGTTCGATGGCGTTGTGGCCGCAGCGGGCTATGACGGCTTTTTCGAACTCAAGCGCTCGCGGACGCGCGGTCCGCAGTTCGACTGATGCGCATCCACGTCGCGACCGACCACGCCGGGCTCGAATTTTCGCGACAGCTTCAGGAACACCTGCGTGCGGCGGGTCACGAGGTCATCGACCACGGGCCGCAGGAATACGACCCCGTTGACGACTACCCGTCGTTCTGCATCGATGCGGCGCAGGCTGTCGCAAACGACTGGGCTGCCGGCGAATTTTCGCTCGGTGTGGTGTTCGGAGGTTCGGGTAATGGCGAACAGATCGCCGCAAACAAGGTGGCCGGCGTGCGCGCCGCGCTCGTGTGGAGCGAAGCCACGGCGCAGCTTGCCCGCGAACACAACAACGCCAATGTCATTTCGATCGGCGCCCGGCAGCACGAGCTTGAAGAAGCGATCGGTTTTATTGATACGTTCATCGGGGAGCCATTCCCCGGTGAGGAGCGGCATGTGCGCCGTATCGGGCAGCTGCGCGAATACGAACGCACCGGAGCGATCGCGGGGAAAACCACGGTGACGGCGACCCAAGGCGACGTTCCCGTGGTGGTCGACGCTGCTCCCGAAGCCTAAGCGCGAAGGAGCATCGTGCCTGAGGGCCATTCCGTTCACCGCATCGCCAACCAGATCCGAGCCACTTTCGGTGGCCGACGCATCACCGCATCCAGCCCGCAAGGGCGATTTGCTGACGGCGCAGCACGCATCAATGACCGTGTGCTCACCGATTGTTTTGCGGTGGGCAAGCAGATGTTTGCCGCGTTCGATAATGGACTGTGGCTGCGGGTGCACCTCGGCATCTATGGCGCCTGGGATTTTTGGGGTGAGGTCACTGCGGTCGACTATTCGGCCGGTGTGCCGTCAGTGACGCTGCCCGGTGCCGAACCGATTACCGATGCGGTGCCGCTCAAAGAGCGCGCCGGAGACGGCGGCCGAATCGGTCAGACCGGAGAATATGCGGCAGCGAACCGGGTGCACACGGTCGCGCAGATCGTGGACGCCGACGGCGAAGATTCGGCACTGTCGATTGGCGCGCCGCGGCGTCGTCGAATGGCCGAGCACGACGCCGAGCTGGCCACGAGCGAGCAGTGGCCCCCTGAGATTGTCGGCACGGTGCGGTTGCGGATGCTGACCGACCGCTCTTGCGCGGATTTGCGCGGGCCGACCGTTTGCGAACTGCTCGATGATGCCGGCGTGGAGCGTGTGCTCGATCGGCTCGGGCCAGACCCGCTCGTTGGCGACCCCGCCGCCGGTGAAGACCGATTCGTGGAAAATGCTGCGCGGCGCCGCGTGGCGATCGGGCAGTTGCTCATGGACCAGGCTGTGGTTGCGGGCATCGGCAATATTTATCGCGCCGAAATCCTGTTCCGTGCCGGAATCGACCCGCATCTACCGGGTAATGAGGTGCCAGAATCCAAGCTGCGCGAGATGTGGCGTGACTGGACTCGACTACTGCCCGACGGTGTACGGGTGGGGCGCATGATGACAATTGATGGGCTCACGGGCGAGCAGTGGGAACTTGCGCTCGCGGATGTGGCGCATCGGCACTGGGTGTACGGCCGAGCGGGCGAACCCTGCCGCCGCTGCGGTGCCAATGTGCAGGTGGAACTCATGCAGGGACGCAAGCTCTACTGGTGCCCTGGCTGTCAGCACTAGCGCAGCGCTGATACGGATGCGAACAGCGCTCGTGCCTGTCGGCGGCGAGCCTCATAGGTAGCGGCGACAAAAATCAACGCTGCGCCCACGATCGCCAACCAAACCCACCAGGGCACCACCAGCTCTGGGAAGGCGCGGCGAGTGGCGAGTATCGCGTGCGCGAGGCCGGTGATGGTGCCGAGCACGATCGGTGCCTGCAGCCGCTTCATCGCACCGAACACCAGCGAGCCCGCGATGAGTAGTGACATGAGGATTACTCGCCACGGCTGCGTGTCGATGTGTTCGAATACGTATCCCGCCCCGAGTAGCACTGCCAGCCCGGGCCCGAGTGTCAGCCAGCTGCGAGCTGTGGCGGTGTTTGCGAGCACGATTATTCCGGACGTGAGTGCAGCCGTGGACATTGGAATAGTGACCGCTTCGGGCGGCGTTGTCGCACTACCTCCCATGATGGTCACGATTGCCAGGCCCACTCCGACAGCGGTCATGGCAGTGGTGCGGGCAGGCGAATGAGGCTTGATTGCCAGCGCAATGGTGGGGATGGCAGCGAGTGCACTCAGCGGCACCATGAGTGCGTACTGGGTGCCAATATCGGTGACACCTGCCTCTATGTAGGCAAGCGAAGGCAGTAGCAGTGCACTGAACGCTGCGGCCGTGGCGAGCCACATCTGTTTTGTGATGAAACTCGTCGCCACAAGCAGGGCCAGGCCCGGGAGCAGCAGTAGCAGCATCGTTGGGATGCTCTCCGGCTCGGACTGCACTACCGCTGCCAGCTGACTAATTGCTGCCGCAGTGATGGCGCCGAGGCTGAAAGCCTGCAGCAGCCCGGCCCGCAACGAGGCGGCCAGGGAGGCATCCCCGTGCGTGTGTCGAGCGCTGAGGGCAGCCATGAGTGCAGCAATGAGCGCCAGCGCGGTAGCCACTGCCAGCACAACGATGGGGCGTGCGGCGACACCATTGAAGAGGAGGAGCATCACCATGACCAACACGGGCGCGAGCAGGGCATAAGCCTGTGCCTCCCAGCGCGCCCTGGCTCGAGCGGCGCTGATCGCGGCGAACGCCAGGAATACTCCCAGCGGCAGCGCACTCAGCTCGACCCAGGGCGCCGGCGCATTGAGACGCATCCCGATCGCCGCAACCGTCGCGACACCGGCCAGCACAACCCGTACCGGATTCACCGGTTGCTGCATCATCGGCAATGGCCACAGCGACAGCACCAAGAGCCCCAGCGTGGCAGCAATGAACAAGCCGGTGCTTGGAACCGTGGGCTGCGTGAGCTGTGGAATTGCCGCTGCGGCACCGGGAATTGCCGCGGCGAGGGCCACGGTGAGGCGCGCCGGTAGCGGCGACGGCTCGGCACCTCGGTATCGACGACGGATAGTGAGCACTGCGACCAACGCAATGGTGGTGGCGGTGATGAGGGGCCACCAGGCACCGAACAGTGGCACGCTGAACTGGACGGTGCCCAGCCAGATCGCCGGTGGTGCCACTGCTGCCGCAAAGTGATGACCGCGGCGAAGTGCCGCCAGGCTCAGCGCCGCAATGCTCGCGTCGAGTAGTGTGGCGGTGACGTTAGTGAAGGTCAACCTGGTGGCGGCTTCGAAACCACGTCCATCCAGCGCAAAGAACGAAAGCCCAACAAGCACCAGCACACTCGCGGCGACCAAAAAGTGCGGGAGCGCGGGGGAGTGCGGCAGCTTTGAGAGTGACAGTTGCTCGGTCGGTGGCACCGGGCCGGTTAGCAGCGCCAGCACCGCTCCGACAGCAGCGGCGAGTAGCGGCAGCGCAAATCCAGCATCGGCGGCTAACCATGCGCTGCCAACCGGTAGCAAGAGCACCAGCAGCGCGACCGCAAATGCGGCAGCACTGAGTGCTCGGTGGGAGGCCGGACGATT
The DNA here is from genome assembly GCF_036577665.1 of Gulosibacter sp. GYB002. Lineage (NCBI taxonomy): Bacteria > Bacillati > Actinomycetota > Actinomycetes > Micrococcales > Microbacteriaceae > Gulosibacter > Gulosibacter sp. GYB002. Next base: position 179,952 of record NZ_JARBDD010000001.1, read on the forward strand.
ACGCCGTGCATCGCAGAGCGTCAGCCAGGCGAACAACCAGGTGAGCAGGCAAATAACCCCCAGCTCGATCAGCAGTGCCACAACAGGCATCGAATCAATTGTTCTGGACTCGTGGAACCGGTTGTGGAACAAGACGAAGCTGGCCGCGGTGAGCACCGGCTCGATGCACACTGCCACAGATTGCAGGGGAGCAAGTTGCGGTGGCCAGTTTGCGATTGCTGCCAGGAACAGGATCGCGGCGAGCAGCCCCAGCGTTGCGAGCTCGACTGTGGTGAGCGCCCACGTTCCGGTCGGTGTCAAACGGAGCGAAACCTGCCACACAGTGAGCACCCCGAGCGCCAGCCACGCGGCAGCCCAGGAACGGCTTGGCGAAGGTCGACGCAGTACCAGTAGCGCTGCCGCGACACTGAACGCCAGTGCGCCCGGTAAAACCGTTACCAACGGGATATCGACCATTGTGTGCAGCAGCGAACCGATGCCACCGGCAATAAAGGTCGGCACGAGCCACATCACTATCTCTGCCGCGGGAGATACCCGAATTGGATGGTGCAGGAAGAGTGAAATTCCCGCTGTCGCGACAATTGCGAGGAAGGTACTCGCGACGGTTTCTGGTTGTTCACGAAACGCGCTGTCACCAAGTACCACGGTGAATGTCGTCACGGTCTGCCCCAGCACCACGAGTGCCGCAGCACCAAGTTTCGCTCGGGCCGGTGCTTTGCGGGCGGCCAGCAGCGAGCCCGCGGCGAGTGCACCGCCCAGGCTCAGCGCGGTGATCAAATGGGACGCGTTGCTGAAGTCAAATTCCAGCCGTAGCGTTCCGTCGACACTGAGCGCCACGGCGAACGCGGCGAGCGGGATCGCAAGCATTCGCGCGAGCTGTGTGGGCATCGCCTGCCAGTTCGGCGTGAGGGTGAGCAGCAGCAGTTGTGCCACCAGCAGCGCGATGAGCACGCCAACGGTGGGGAATGGCTCGAATGGTTGCACAGCTGCGGTGGTGGGCAAACCGAGCGTTGTTGCCGTCTGGGAGATGTGTCCGCTATTGATCCGTTCGGGGCTGAAAAACCAGCTCGCCAAAACCGTGAACCCAGCGCTCAAACATGCCAGCGCGGCGAGGGCAAAACTGGCCACCCGAGTGGGATTGTGCCGTTCGGGCAGCAGCAAGAGTGCCGCCGGGACACCACACACCGCAGCCAATACGGTTAATGGCCACAATTGTTGCGTGCTCAACGAGGCGATTCCGGCATGGATCACCAGCGGGATGAACAGCGCTCCATAAGCTGCGGGCATCACGCCGGCTGTTTGTGTGCCAAGCAGCGGCACGGTGCGCACAAGCACCACCGCGACTACGGCCGCCACTACGAGCAGCGGCACAGCTGTCACTGGCGCGAGCAGCAGTGCGCCACCAGCAGCGATGATCCAGGCAAATTCAATGACACAGCGCAGCGGTGCGCTACTGGCAGCCGCTAGTCGGAGCGCGATGATCACGCCGGCGACTGTCATGACTCCAAAAGCAGGTAGCGCAACGGTCGCTGGCACCGCCAAAAACGCAAGCGCGAAAAAGACGAGAGCAGCGCACGAGAATACGACACCTATCAGCTGCCGGATACCCGTGCCGGCGAGCGGGCGTATCGGCGGAGGTGAAGCTGGGCGTGGGTCAGCGCTGTTGCTGGTCACTTCACCGGTGTCTGCAGATGCCAGTGCAGCCACGGGGCGACGCTGGAGGAGCGCGGCAATAACCAGCGCTACCGCTGCGGAAGAAGTCGCAAACGCTAGCAATCCGAGATCAAACGCCCCGTAATCAACGGTTGAGGTGCCAAGGTAGCGCTCGGCGGTGTGAACCGGTGACAGGTAATGCGACCGGTTGACTGCCCAGCCGAAATGAGCCACCACCGTGCATCCAGCCGCGATTGCCGATACCGTCGCCCCGACCGTAACGGGGCGATTGGGCTGGCCAGAGCTGCGCAGCAACCACCAATAACCGGCGACCGCAATCAGTACTCCGCCGCACCACCACGGCAGTCCTGAACTCGTGCCGGTAATTGCCATTTGGGCGGTCAATACGAAGACGAAGGCAGCAGCCACCGAACTCACCGCGGCAATAGCGCGGTACACGGGGCTGATACCCCAGCGCAGCGCCACCAAAAACCAGCTGGCGAGTAAGACGCCGGCGGCGACGGTGCGGTAGCCGGCAGCGGGTTGCGCCATTATGGCGGCTGAAAACAGGAATGCCATCAGCGAAACTGTGGCCAGCGTGGCCATTGCCTGCACGAGGTGCTGTTCGGCGAGTAGCGGTTTGCCGCCCCGTCGAAAAGCGTGCGCGACTGCGAAAGCGGATGCCGCGGCGAGTGAGAGCGGGATCACGAGCGCGGCAGGATCCCAGACAAACTGGTTGCTTAGCCCCAGAATGAGCAGGCTCAGCGCTGGCATAATGCTGCAGGCGCTCGCGACGGTGGCTGCTCGTAGCCGGGTGATGTGTCCCCACGCCCACCATCCAGCGGCCAACAAGGTGAGACCAATTCCCCAGATAATGGCCGAATTAAGCGATGTTGCCGCGAGTAACCCGAGTGCATCCAGTGCCCAAACGTCAAGCACGCACAAGACCACAGCAAGCACCGCAATGGCTTCTGCGGTGCGACCGAGCCTGGCGCGTTGCAGCAGCGATGCACCGACCGCGCTGAGCACCGTGAGCCCGCCAATGATTGCCGCCTTCGTCGTCAGATTGAACACGACGAACGCAACAGTGAGGAAGACCGCTGCGGCAATCGCTACGAATGACACCCCGACGGTGAGCAGCATCGCCTGCGGCGAAAGCTGTCGCCGCGGGCGGGATACCGCGGTGGGATGCGGTTTTGTGCCCGATGGTGCAGACGGTATTTGTGGTGCCTGCACCGGTGATTGCACGGGTGCTGGCATGGGTGTTGGCACGGGTGCTGGTGGAATGAACGCTGTCGTTTCTGGGAGCGGTGGTAAGGGAGTGGGCGCTTGCGTCGCTGGTGCGGGCGCGGGAGCGGGTGCGGGTGCCGGAGCTGGAACTGGGGCGGGTGCTGCAGTCTCAGACACCGTCGGTAGTGTCAACGCTGCGCGGGCGTGTTCTTCCTGCTCGGCGATTGATTCGACGCGCAGCTGTCGCAATTGTGACTCGCGCTGGTCGAGCATCCTGGCCGCATCCACGCCGAGCTGAAACACCTCGGCGAGTCGCGGATCGGTCAGGTCGAGTTGACAGCGCCAGCAGCGGTGAGGGTCGGTGGTGCCGGCCTGAGGATCCGCGCTATCGGACGGGGTTGCACACAGCGGGCAGCGGCCGGTGTCGCGCAGCGATGCGCTATCGCGTGCGATTTCGATCTGGTCGTTGGGGCCGTATGGCTCTGTGGGAGTTCCGCTCATCCGTCGCCTTTGTTCGCCACTGTCCCGTGCCCGATCTGGTGCTCAGGTTTGGGCACATGGTTTTTGAGTTGCTCTGAGCTAAGCGGAATGTCAGCGTTTTTGCTCGAGATATCCACAACCTCAACCCTGCGGTCGAGCGAGTTTCATTCGCGGGCCGAATCGCGCGGTGAAAAAGTTTCGGGTAGACTTGCGCAGTGCCGCTTGGCGGCCGTGGGGATGTAGCTCAATGGTAGAGCCCCAGTCTTCCAAACTGGTTACGCGGGTTCGATTCCCGTCATCCCCTCCAGATCGCGCCGCAGGCGCGGTCTCCGGGACTTAGCTCAGCTTGGTAGAGCGCTCGCTTTGGGAGCGAGAAGTCGCAGGTTCAAATCCTGTAGTCCCGACCATCTGGAGCGCGCCTGTGCCCGATTCTCTTCGGTAATTAGTGTCTGGATGCAGGCCGGCTGCTGAAACTACCGACAATAATTAGGGTGTGACACAGTTCGGCGCGTATCATTGAGGGTTGTCTGTGCGAACTCGCCCGAAACCGCGCGGTTTGCACGTGTGCGACAGTCGAAGACCGCAGTGCGCGGACCAAAGATTTAGTAGGAGACCCACTCGTGAAGACCTCGGTCGAGAAGATCACCCCGACCCACGCGAAGCTCACGCTGAGCATCTCGCCGGAAGAACTCAAGCCCTATATCGACCAGGCATACAAGTCGATCGCCAAGCAGGTGCAGGTGCCCGGTTTCCGTAAGGGCAACGTGCCGAACCAGCTCATCGACGCTCGCGTTGGTCGCCCGGTGGTGCTCGAGCAAGCCATCTCGGATGCCCTTGACCGCTTCTACCAGGACGCGCTAGCCGAGCAAGAGCTGCTGCCGTTGGGTCGACCCGAAGCAGACGTGAAAGAAACCCCCGAGGTTGCTGACTTCTCGGGTGACCTGGTTGTCGAAATTGAGGTAGACATCCGCCCCGAAATTGAGATTGCCGACTGGAAGGGTCTCAAGCTCGAGGTTGACGCTGCCGAGGTCACCGACGAGGACGTTGACGCCGAGGTTGACGAGCTGCGCGCTCGTTTCGGCACCCTCAAGGTGGTCGAGCGCCCGATCGAGAACGGTGACTTCGCCGTGATCGACCTTGTGGCACGCATCGACGGTGAAGTGATCGACGAGGCCAAGGGCCTGTCGCACGAGGTTGGTTCGGGTGAGCTGCTCGAGGGCACTGATGAGGCTCTGCTCACGCTCACCGCCGGCGAAGAGACCACTTTCGAATCGACGCTCCTCGGTGGCGAGAAGGCCGGCGAGAAGGCCGAGATCACCATCACCGTCGAGTCGGTGAAGGAACGTGAACTGCCCGAGCTTGATGACGAGTTTGCGCAGCTCGCGAGCGAGTTCGACACCGTCGATGAGATGAAGGCCGACCTGCGTGAGCAGGCCGCGAAGAAGAAGGCTTTTGAACAGCTCGAGCAGGCCCGTGTTGCCGCTATCGACGCGCTGCTTGAAGCCAACGAGGTGCCGGTTCCCGAGCAGCTCGTCGAAGACGAAGTCAAGCGTCACCTCGAGCAGGAGGGCAAGACCCTCGACGATGAGCACGGCGAAGAGGTTCGTGCCGAGGCGAACCGCTCGTTCAAGCAGCAGGTGCTGCTCGACGAGATCATCAAGGCCGAGCAGGTCGAGGTCGAGCAGGAAGAATTCACCCAGTACCTGTTCCAGCAGTCGAGCCAGTACGGTATCGCGCCGCAGGAATTCGTGCAGATCATGCAGCAGAACAATCAGATTCCGCAACTGGTCGGCGAAGTGGCGCGCTCGAAGGCAGTGCTTTACGTGCTTGAGGATGCTGAGATCGTCGACTCGAACGGCAAGTCAGTTGACCTGAGCGAGTTCACCGCCGCCGTGCGCGACGGCCGTAACAAGCGCGACGCCGCTGAAGCAGAGGGCACCGAAGACGCTGCCGAGACCGAAGAGAAGTAATTCGGCTCGTAAAGGGGTGGGGAGGCATCTAAGCATCCCCACCCCTTTTGTTGCAGTGCCCGCTTTTTGTCGCAGTGTCTGGGGAGCTCAGCGGAACATTTTGGGTCCAGGATGTAGCTACGGCCATCCTGAACCCAAAATCTTCCGCGTTTCTCACCTCTCGACCGGCGCAGCCATATTCACGCCCACGGCGAACAGTGACCAGATCTTCGGCTCGGGTCGAGTAACTTTGAGGCGAAACCGCACGAAGGAGAATCACCTGTGGCTGAACAGCAACTGCCGAACAGTGTTTTCGACCGGCTTCTGAAAGACCGCATCATTTGGCTCGGCGAAGACGTCCGCGACGATAACGCGAACGAAATCTGCGCCAAGATGCTGCTGCTGTCGGCTGAAGACCCCGAAAGCGACATCTACCTCTACATCAACTCGCCGGGTGGTTCGGTGACCGCCGGCATGGCGATTTACGACACCATGCAGCTGGTGCCCAACGACGTTGTCACCGTCGGCATCGGTATGGCCGCCTCGATGGGGCAGCTGCTGCTGACCTCGGGTGCCCCCGGCAAGCGCTACATCACCCCGAACACTCGCGTACTGCTGCACCAGCCGCTGGGTGGTTTCGGTGGTACCTCGTCGGACATCCAGCGTCAGGCACAGCTCATTCTTGACATGAAGCAGCGCCTCGCCGAAATTACCGCGGCACGCACCGGTAAGTCGGTCGAGCAGATCCACAAGGACGGTGACCGCGACAAGTGGTTCACCGCCGAAGAAGCGCTCGAGTACGGCTTCGTCGACCACATCTCAGAATCGGCCACCTCGGTGGTCGGCGGTGGCGGCACCGACCGACGCATCTCGAGCAACCCCGATGCAGTGAGCAACGACGGCGAGTAGGACGAGGAAGGACCCATTCACATGCTTAACATTCCCACCTACGCAGCCGGATCGCCGATGCCGAACTCGCGCTACATCCTGCCGCAGTTCGAAGAACGCACCGCCTACGGCTTCAAGCGCCAAGACCCCTACGCGAAACTCTTTGAAGACCGCATCGTGTTTCTCGGGGTGCAGATTGACGACGCTTCGGCCGACGACGTGATGGCGCAGCTGCTCGTGCTCGAGTCGCAGGATCCCGACCGCGACATCACCATGTACATCAACTCGCCCGGTGGTTCGTTCACCGCGATGACCGCGATCTACGACACCATGCAGTACATCCGCCCCGAGGTGCAGACCGTCTGCCTCGGCCAGGCGGCATCGGCCGCCGCGGTGCTGCTTGCCGCAGGCCAGCCCGGTAAGCGCCTCGCGCTGCCGAACGCTCGCGTACTCATCCACCAGCCCGCAACCGGTGGTGGCGGCCAGGGCCAGGCCTCGGATATCGAGATCCAGGCGAAGGAAGTGTTGCGGATGCGCGAGTGGCTGGAAGAGGCGCTCGCCAAGCACTCGGGCAAGGAACAGGCGATGATCTCGAACGACATCGAGCGCGACAAGATCCTGTCGGCGCAGGAGGCCCTTGAATACGGCCTTATCGACCAGGTGCTTACCTCGAGGAAGGGTGCACAGCCGGTCATTCTCAACTAGATCAGCGCAACGCAATCGGCCGTGTCAATCTCCCGGGCAGGGAGGTCGACACGGCCGATTCGCGCTGTATCGCTGACGCCAGCGAGCGCTATTGCCAAACGAGCCTTACGGCCGGATGAACGCCTGCAGATACAGCGGCTGCCCGGCGATCTCATCCACGCTCGGCGACTGGAACGGCACATATCCGGCCGCCAGCAGTTCGGCTGCCTGCGCCGAAAGCTCGTCGGGGGATGCCCCGGTCAGCAGCCGATAGTCGCGCGGCACGGGTGCGGCGGCAATCTGCTCGGCCTCGCCGGCAGCATCCGAGGTGAAGGGGCCGGTGGATGCGGTGACTTCTGGCACGGTGCGGTCGATGCGGCGGGCGGTGGCGGGTTTCGGCTCGAGCGCGGCTCGGGTGCCATCGAGCACGACCACCTCGTTGTGATGCGGCACCACCGCATCAATGCCGGGGAACTCCTCCTCGATCGCTGCGGCAAATGCCTTCGCCGCATCCTCCTCGCCGTGCACACAGAACACGGTGTGCGGCCGCGGCGACAGCTCGCGCAGCCAGTCAAGGAGGTCTGAGCGGTCACCGTGCACCGAGAACTCGCCGTCTTGGAACACCTCGGCGCGCACCGGCACATACTGGCCGAACAGCTTTAGCTTCGTGGCGCCCTCGACGAGCGTGCGCCCGCGCGTGCCCACGGCCTGATATCCGGTGAGCACCACCGAGTGCCGCTTATCGGGCAGCATCACCTCGAGGTGGTGCAGCACCCGGCCGCCGGTTGCCATGCCGCTCGCGGCAATGATGATGGCGGGATGCTTGCCGGCCTTGGTCGTCAGCTCGCGCGACTCATCGGGGCTGCGCACCGAGTGCAGATCGGGGAACTCGAGCAGCTGATCGGGGCGCAGATCGTCGCGCAGCTCATCGGGAAGCGACCGGTATGCATCCAGCGCCGCATTTGCCATCGGCGAGTCGACATACACCGGCACATGGGGGATGCGCCCCTCGGCTCGCAGATCGGCGATCTGCTTGAGCACCACCTCGGTGCGGTCGACGGCGAAGGCGGGCACGAGCACCGAGCCGCCGCGCTCGATGGTGCGGCGCACCACATCGGCGAAGCCCTCGTGCGGCAGCAACTCGGGTTCGGGATGCTCGCGGTCGCCATAGGTGCTCTCGATCAGCGCATAGGGCGCGCCCGGGGGAGTGCCGCGCTGCTTCAGCACCGGGTGGTCGTGGCGGCCGAGATCTCCCGAGAACACCACCGAAACATCGGGGGTCCACAGCGTGATCGAGGCCGAGCCGAGGATGTGCGCGGCGCGGGTGTAGCGGGCGACGATGCCGTCGTCGAGGTCGAGATCCTCATCGAAGGGCACCGTCACAAATAGCGGCAGCGTCGCCTCCACATCGGCGGTGGTGTAGAGCGGCAGCGCCGGCTGGTGTTTCGACGAGCCGCGCTTATTCGCCTCGGCGGCGTCTTGTTCTTGCAGCTTCGCGCCGTCGCGCAGCACGATCTCGGCGAGCCGCACGGTGCCCTCGGTGGCGAAAATCGGGCCGCGGAACCCGCGCTTCACAAGCCGCGGCAGCATGCCGACATGATCCATATGCGCGTGCGTGAGCAGCACATCCGTCACCGAATCGGCCTCAAAGGGCAGTGGCACCCAGTTGCGCTTGCGCAGTTCGCGAGGCCCCTGGAACATACCGTCGTCGATGAGGATGCGGCGGTCGCCGACACTGAGCAGGAATTTTGAGCCGGTGACGGTTTCGGCGGCACCGAGGAATTGCAGGGTGGTGTGGGTGGATGCGTTCACGGCTTCAGCTTGACAGCCGCGGGTGCTGATTTCATGGGAATCGTGTTAGCCGCCAGAGAGCCGAGTGCTGGCAGAACGCAGACAGCGATGTCGGAGGCGTGGGTTACTGTCGGTGCCATGACTGATGCAGGAATGCCTACTCCGCCAACAGCCCGCAAAGAACCGCATCGACGTGAAGTGCACGGCGATGTGTTTATCGATAACTACGAGTGGCTGCGCGAGAAAGAATCGCCCGAGGTGATCGCGCATCTCGAGGCCGAGAACGCCTACACCGAAGCGATCACCGCCGAGCAGGCGCCCCTGCGCGAGGCGATCTTCGGTGAGATTAAGCGGCGCACCCACGAGGCCTCGGTGACGCTGCCGAGTCGCCGCGGTAACTGGTGGTATTTCAGCCGCATGATCGAGGGCGGGCAGCATCCGATTTTCTGCCGCATCGCCGCATCCGAACCCGCCGCCGCAGCCGTCGGTTGGGTGCCGCCGGTGCTCGATGCTGACATTGTGGCGCCGGGTGAGCAGGTGCTGCTGGATGCGAATACCGAGTCGCAGCTGCACGAGTTCTATGCGGTTGGCAGCATCGATATTTCGCCCGATGGAGAGCTGTTTTTGCACACCGAAGACACCACCGGTGATGAGCGCTACACGCTGCGGGTGCGGAACCTCGCTACCGGCGAGTGGCTGGCCGACTCGCTGCGCAATATCGGCCCGGCGGTCGAGTTTTTGCCCGATGGTGAGCGCATTGTCTACACCGTGATCGACGAGTCGTGGCGGCCGCATGAGCTGCGCGTGCACCGCCTGGGTGATAGCGAGGCCAATGACCTGCTGCTGTGGCGCGAAGACGATGCCGAGATGTGGCTCGGTGGCAGGCTGAGCGACGATCGCCGCTTCGTCATCGGCAGCGCCGGGAACTCTGAGCTCGATGAGCTGCAGCTGTGGCCACTCGTGCCGGGCACGGGGCTGCGCGAGGATGCGATGACCACGCTGATCGCGCGGGATGCGCGGCTGCGCTACGAAGTGCAGCCGGTGGTAGTCGATGGCCGCCAGCAGCTGGCAGTGCTGCACCACGACGGCCAGCCCAATGGTGAGCTGGTGCTGGTTGATCTCGAGCGTTTCGCGGCCGGGCCGGTGGCGTCAATCGCCGAACTCGAGCCGATCGTGCTGATTGCCGGTAGCGACACCGACCGGCTGCTGTCGTTCTCGTACACTGGCGACTATCTCGTTGTCGATGCGATGCGCGAGGCGCTGCCGCAGGTGCTCGTGGTGCCGCTTGCTGGTGGTGAGCTGCTGCAGCCGCAATTTGCCGAGGAGCTCATCGGTGTTTCGCATCGCGAACTCGAGTTTGGGGCGCCGGTGCTGCGGCTCGAGGTCGACAGCTGGGTGCATCCCAGTCGCGAGTTTGAGATCGAGTTTGCGGCACTCGAGCGCGGGGATGTGCCACAGCTGCGCCACGAAATCGAGGTGCGCGACTACCGGGCTGCCGACTATGTGGCCCGGCGCGAGTGGGCGGTGGTGGGCGACGGCACTCGCGTGCCGATCACACTGCTACACCACGTGCGCACGCCGCTCGATGGCACCGCGCCGGCGATCATTTACGGCTACGGCTCCTACGAGATTTCGATGGAGCCGGCGCTCTCGCTGCCAGTGGCCTCGGCGCTCGACCGCGGCGCTGTGTTCGCGGTGGCGCATATCCGCGGTGGCGGCGAGCTCGGCCGGCGCTGGTATGAAGACGGCAAGAAGGCGAAGAAAGTCAATTCGTTTACCGATTTTGTGGATGCGACCGAGCACCTGGTTGCGGCCGGTCTCGTCGACGGTGACCGGCTCGCGGCGATCGGCGGCTCGGCCGGTGGGTTGCTGATGGGTGCGGTCGCGAACCTCGCCCCCGAACGCTATCGTGCCATCGTCGCCCAGGTGCCGTTCGTCGACGCGCTGACGAGCATCCTCGACCCCGAGCTGCCGCTGAGCGCCCTCGAGTGGGAGGAATGGGGCAATCCCATCACCGACCCCGAGGCCTACGCGACCATCAAGAGCTACTCGCCCTATGAGAACATCCGCGCGGTGCGGTATCCGCAGATCGCCGCGGTGACAAGCCTGCACGACACTCGCGTGCTCTACGTTGAGCCGGCCAAGTGGGTGGCGAAGTTGCGCGAGGTAACCACCGGCAGCGAGCCGATCGTGCTGAAGACCGAAATGCACGGCGGCCACGGTGGCGGGTCGGGCCGCTACCAGCGCTGGCGCGATCGGGCGTGGGACTACGCCTATGTGCTGCACGCGATCGGAGCTGAGCAGCTGCTCTGAGTGATGCTTGGCACCGTGCTGTGGTGTTCATGGCGCGGTGTCGCTCGGCTGGCCGGGGTGAATGAGCCCCGACCCAGTCGAAACAAAGGCGGCGTAGTCGAGCTGGTGGTGCTCGACTACGCCGCTGGTTTTTGTTGGCCGGGCTGCGCTAGTCGCGGCGCATGGGGCGCGGCGCGGTTTCTGCCGGCACCACGTCGATGCGCGCGCGGGTGATCTCGTTCAGCTCTTCGAAGATCTCCTGGTTGGCGTTGAAGCTCGCGATCGCCTCGTCAATGAAGCGGCTCTGCTCCTGCTCGGTGAGGTCGAGCGCGTTCAGGCGCTCGCGGTAGGCCTCCTTGAAGGGAACCGGCTTCGGGATCTCGGCGAAGTGGAAGAAAGTGGCCTCTTCGTCGGCGAGGTCGTAGTGGCGTCCGAGCCACACGCGCATGACCTGCCCGCCCGAAAGGTCGCCGAGGTAGCGCACATAGTGGTGCGCCAGATAGCGTACCGAGTCGTGCTCGGTGGCGAGGATCTGCTCAACATAGCTGCGAGTCGAAGCCAGCATGCCCGAAGCTGGCGCAGTCACGCGCGAGCGCAGTGTCTCGAGATCGGCGTCGATCGACTCGCTGCGGTTTAGCTCCACCGAGAGCAGCTCACAATGAGGCATGTTCTCGCGCATCTTGCCCGCCGTCACTTCGAGGGCGTTGTAGATGTAGCTGTACTGCTCGAGCAGATGGTAGTAGGCATTGAGGTCGAGCGCGCCGCGCATGAGATCGACGATGAACGTCGACGTTTCGGCGCTCTCATGCGAGCGGGCGGTGAGTGCGCGCAGCTTTTCGCTGAGCGAACTTGCTGCGGGTGCGGGGATGGTTGCCGTCTGAGTCATGGCTCTCCTAGGTGATGTCGGGTTGGTCATACCTGCGTTGCTGGGCCGACTAGCTCGGCACGGTTCTCAAGCGCAGCAACCAAATGTGGAAGAAACTCACTTCGTAGTCTATGCTGAAGTTAGGCAAGCCTAACTTAGGGTTTCCTAACCTAATTAAGGGTCACCTTACCGTTTGAAGGTGAGTCTAACGTCGCTGTGTCGTGTCGGCGACTGTTCCGTCGATTTCTTTCCGAGATCGACCTGGTTCCTAACAGGAGTAGATATGACAGAACGTCGTAACCGGGCGGGCAAATCGCCCTGGCTCAATCGTGCAGGCGCCGGTCTGGCGGCGAGTGCGCTCGTGATGGGTGCAGGTTTTGCTGCCGCACCCGCTTTTGCAGCCGAGGGTGGCGAAAGCACCGTCAGCAACGCCACCTTCAGCTGGCGCGTGAATGACGAGTCGGGCGGTGGCGCCTTCTATGGTGGCTGCAACTTCCTCGTCGCCGGCAAGGTTGGCGACCTGGGGTCGGCACGCGTGTGGGGTGAAGCCGAGGCCGAGCAGCACTACCGCACCACCGATGGCAATGTCACCATCACCAAGCCCGATAGCGATGGTAAGCAGATTGCACCCACCTGGGGCACGAAGTGTCAGAACGCGGCCGGCCAGACCGTGAGGACGCACCTGGGGTCGACCAGCGGCAACCAGATGAACTTCGCGAACGGCACCGGCAAGGTTGACGCCGCGGGCGACAACGCCAGCATCGACTTCCCCGGTGCGTTCACCATGGTCTTCTACGGCGGTATGACCTATTGGTCGGTGTCGAACCTCCACCTCGAGGTGACCGGCGGCGTCGGCAAGATCACCGGCACCGCCTCGGGCTATGGCACAGATATGCACGACCTCGAGAAGTGGGTGCCGCTGGAAGACACCCCGATCGACGTGGCCACCTTCAAGGGCGTCGATGTGACCGAGACCGGCATCGAGATCACCCCCGACTACCGGGGCGTTGAGGTTAACACAGAGGGCGGTATGTCGGACCAGAAGCGCGAGGGCGAGAACTGGGGTGCCTTCCCGCAGAGCTGGGTTGACTTCAATATCCAGACCGGCCAGTCGTCGTACTGGTACAGCTCGGGCGGTGCGGTCGACCCGAAGAAGGTGGCGGCGCCGCTGTCGATTGGCTACACCGTCGACGCTGCGGAGCCCCCGGCGACCGCGCCCGAGGGGAATGTCGATGTGACCATCCCCGAGGCCACGACCAAGCCGACCGATCCCACCGACCCCGAGGTACCTCCGACTGAACCCAAGGGTAAGTTTGGCTGGGCCTGGGAGGGCGGCGAACCCGGTGGTGCCGACCTCGCAACCGCAACTCAGGATGGCGACAACTTCGTTGCCCAGGGCAACCTCGACTCGATCATCGTCACCGACGACCGTACCGGTGGCGACAACCAGTACAGCTGGAGCCTGAGCGGTCAGGTGAGCAGCTTCGACTCGGGTAAAAACAAGTTCTCGGGTTCGTACCTCGGTTGGGAGCCGAGCGTCACCGCCGAGAGCGATGCCGTTAAGCCCGGTAACAAGGTGAACCCCGGCGCGGGTGAGACCGATGGCCTCGCCAAGTCGCAGCTGCTCGCTACCTCGGGCGCCGCGGCACCCGCCAAGGTGAACGCCCTGCTCAACCTGATGGTTCCGGTTGAGAAGGCCCCCGCCGGCAAGTACACCGCGCAGCTGACAATCTCGGCTATCAGCTAGCGGATTCCGACTCCGGTTGGTGCGGCGTACACGACCGCCGCACCAACCGGACCCCTCATTCTCAATCTCTGTTGTGCAGTAGGTCTTGCACCGTCTCTCGAGAGCTTCTCTGAATGTCGTCTGCCCTGCGTCACGCGCGCCCTCTCGCGCGCATCCTCATGGCTGTTTTCGCCAGCATCCTCGTGGTAACCGTGCAGCTCGCGCTGACCGCGCGTGTGGCCGCAGCCCAGGCACCGCTATCAGCCCAGAATGAGGGCGCTGCATGGTCGGTGTCGACGGTGGATGGCGAGCAAGGCAACGGTCGGCCGAACTTTAGCTATGGCACTTCGGCCGGACGCAGCATCGATGACGCCATGCAGGTGACTAACACCGGCTCGCAAGACCTGCATCTGAAAATCTACGCAGCCGATGCCTTCACCACCGCCGAGGGTGGCATCGACATCCTCGCCTCGGGCGAGGAATCAACCGACGCCGGCGCGTGGGTGACACCCAAGACCAAAGAAATCGACCTCAAACCGGGCGAATCCACCGAGGTGGAGTTCACCGTCGCAGTGCCAAACAACGCCACGCCGGGTGACCACTCGGCCGCGATCGTCGCCTCTTTGCTGCCGAGCGGTGAGGGACAAGTACAGGTTGAGCGTCGACTCGGGCTGCGCATCAGTGTGCGCGTTATTGGCGAGCTCAAAGCCGCAGTTGAGATTAGCGACGTTGACAGCGAATACATAGCGAGCCCCAACCCCTTCGCGCCTGCCAAGATCCGCACCACCTATACGGTGGCAAACACTGGGAACACACGAATCCGCCTCGACGACGCGATCAGCGTGCACGGGCTGTTCGCCTTTGGTGCACCGCGCGGCGCAACGGCGGTCGAAGACCTCTTGCCGGGTTCGAGCGTGCGACTCACCCGCGAAGTGCCGACCCTCGCGATCGGCGGGGCGAGTGTCGAGGTGAGTGCCACGGCGCTGCCGTATGACGGGTCGCTGGCCGTACCCGAACCGTTTACCGCCGAATCGCAGGTGGCGGGCGCGCCCTGGTCGCTGCTGGCCCTGATCGTCGTGGTGCTCGCAGCCGCCGCAACCGTCGTGTTTGTGCTGATTCGCCGTCGCCGCGAGCAGCTCTACCTGGCCTATCGTGCACGCGAACGCGAACTCCAATCAGAATCACAGAAGGAAGGAGCGCTGGAATGACTCTTCGGCGCAGTTCACACCGTTCGCCGCGGGCCGCTATTGCGCTCGCTGGCCTGCTGGTTTGCGGCAGTCTGGGTGCCGGTGGCCTGGGCGCCGCCGCGGCTCTCGCAGCCGAGAAAGACTCGAGCGACGTCACCGTCACCATTCCAGCCAACACCGCCACCGAAAAGCCCGGCGGTAACGGCAATGGTTCGGATGCGGGCAGCGGCTCGGGTGCCGACAAGGGCACCGGCGCCGGTAACTCGAACAGCAACGGCAAGGGCACCGGCAACAAGGGCAATGGCTCGCTCGCCGCAACCGGTGTCAGCGAATTCGCCCTGATCAGCATGATCGCCTCGGCGGCTGTCCTCACCGCCGGCGGCGCAGTGCTGGTGAGCCGTCGCGGCCGCGAAGAGCAGTAGGAGACCACCAGTTATGGCTATGCCTCGGCTCTTGCGCCGCTTCAAGCGCGCCACGGTACACCGCACCGCCTGGGCGGTGGTGATCGTCGCCGTCACGGTGGCGCTGGGAATGAACGGTTTCCACAACGTGGGCACCGCATCCCTCGCCGCGAACAAGAACTGCGTGCAGACCGAAGCTCAAACCGAGCCGGCACCGCCGCAGCTGCCCCAGGTGAACTCTGTCGACCTCACCTCACCCCGCGAGATCACCGGCCCGACAACCGCCTACACGCAGGCCGCGGCCATCCCGCCCATCACCGATGCCGCATCCGCATTGCAGCAGCTGCCGGCAACCGTCAACAGCGCCGATGGAGTTGAGGTCACCGTTAGTGACACCACGCGCATCCTTGCCCTCAATCAGAACGGCGGATTGGCAGCCGCCGTGATCGGACTCGGCTTCGGTTGCAATCTCGTCGGCCGCGATACGGCCACCGACATTGTCGGCCTCATGCCGGGCAATGACGACCTGCCGCTCGTCACCCAGAACGGTCATGAGCTCGCCGCCGAAGCGATCCTCAACCTCGCGCCCACTGTCGTCATTACCGACGGCACGGTCGGCCCCTACGATGTGCAGCTGCAGCTGCGCGAAGCGGGCATCCCGGTGGTGATGGTGCCGACGCCCTATGAGGCCGGGGTTGGTGGCGTTGGTGAGCAGATTCAATTTGTGGCGGATGCGCTCGGGGTCTCGTCGCTGGGGGAGGCGCTGGCCGACCGCACCTACGCCGAGATCAACTCGGTAATTCAGCAGTTCGGCCGAATCGCGCCCACCGACCCCGAGAAAAAGCCCCGCACGGTGTTCCTCTATTTGCGCGGCAATATCTACTACTGGTTCGGTATGGGCTCGGGTGCCGACTCGATCATCCAGTCGATCAGTGCGCGTGATGTGGCCACCGAGGTCGGCTTCGAGGGGATGGCGCCGACAAACTCGGAGGCGCTGATTAAGGCCCAACCCGACGTCATCATCGTGATGACGCTGGGACTTGCCTCGGTGGGTGGAATCGATGCCGCGCTCGAACTACCCGGTATCAAGCAGACCCCGGCGGGCAAGAACCGCCGCATCGTCGATATGAGCGACTACGAGGTGATGAGCTTCGGGCCCCGCACCGCCTTTGTGCTTGCGGCGCTCGGCACCGCGATCTACGCACCCGAGCACAGCTATCAGCCCGAGCACGGCCCCGCAGCCGTTGAAAAACGCCTCGGCGAGATCCGACAAGAACTGGAAGAAAAAAACCGATGACCGAAGTGTCTACCAGCAAGGCCGACGAGTCGGCAGTGGCAACACGGCCGCGCGCAAGGCGAGCCGAAGCGCGAGTACCGAAGGAAGCACCGCAGGAGCCGCTGAAGGCTCCCGAACTGGCACCGCGCAAACAGCGCCGCGCGAACTCGACGATCCTCATGATCACGCTCGCGATCGCGCTCGTGGGTGCCTGCCTGCTCTCGGCGATGATCGGACAGCTGTTCATTCCGCCGGCAGAGGTGGCCGGTTTCGTGCTCAACTCGATCGGCATCAACTGGCTGCCCGGCCCCTCGCACGAGTTCGGTGCGGCGGCGCTTGCCGAGGTGCGCTTCCCGCGGCTGGTGCTCTGCGTGTTCGTCGGTGCCGCGCTCGCGGTTGGTGGGGTGCTCATGCAGGGCATCTTCGGCAACCCGCTCGCCGAACCCGGCTCGGTGGGTGTCTCGTCGGGTGCCGCAGTGGGGGCGAGCTTCTCGATCCTGTTCGGATTCACCTTCCTCGGCCCCTTCACGACGCCCGCCTTTGCGTTCACCGCCGGGCTCATCACCACCTTCCTCGTCTATATGCTCTCGCGCACGGGCGGCCGCACCGAGGTGATCACGCTCATCCTCACCGGTGTGGCGGTCAATGCCGTGTGCGGTGCGCTCATCGCCTTCATCACCTTTCGCGCACCCACCCAGGCCCGCGAGCAGATCGTGTTCTGGCAGATGGGTTCGCTCAACGGCAGCCGCTGGGAGCAGGTGCTGCTCGTTGGCCCACTGATCATGATCGGCATCGTGCTGGCAATTTTTATCGCGCGACAGCTCGACCTGCTCTCACTGGGCGAAAAGGCGGCCCGGCACGTGGGCGTCAACGTTGAACGGTTGCGGATGCTCGCGATGGTGTACGTCGCCCTACTGGTTGCGTCGGCGGTTGCGTTTGCCGGCATCATCGCCTTCGTTGGGCTCGTCGTGCCCCATATCGTGCGCATGATCATCGGTCCCGCGCACCGGCCGCTGCTGCTGGCCTCGGTGCTCGGCGGCGCGCTGCTACTCACCATCGCCGACCTCGGTGCCCGCACGCTCGTTGAGTTTGCCGATCTGCCGATTGGGATGCTCACCTCGCTCGTGGGCGGACCGTTCTTCTTCTACCTCATTCGTGCCAGCCGCAATCGGGGAGGTGGCTGGGCATGAGCAGCATAATGTTGAGTACCGTGCCGCGTCGACCCGAACCGGTTGCGATGGGCGAGGTGGTGCTTTCGATTCGGGATGTGGCGGTCACCTTCGGCGAGCGCCGCGTGCTCGACGGCATCAACCTCGACATCAGGGCGGGAGAGGTGCTGGCGCTAGTGGGCCCGAACGGTGCCGGTAAATCAACGCTGATCAACACCATCACCGCAGATGTCGACACCATCAGCGGCGAGGTGCTGCTCGAGGGCTATCCAACCCACGCCTGGACCAATCGCGAGCTCGCCATGCGCCGCGCAGTGCTGCTGCAGCAGATCGATATCGCCTTCCCGTTCACGGTGGCTGAGGTGGTCGATATGGGCCGCGCACCCTGGCAGGGCACCCCGAATGCGAAGGCCGATGAGCTGATCACCTCGGGGGCGATGGCGCGTACCGATATCGAGCGCTTTGCCGACCGGCACTATCCGTCGTTGTCGGGCGGTGAACGTGCTCGGGCGGCCCTCGCGCGCGTGCTAGCGCAGACTGCATCGGTGATGCTGCTCGACGAACCCACCGCGGCGATGGATATTAAGCACCAGGAGCAGGTGCTGCAGCTGGTGCGCAGCTACGCCGCCACCGGCTGCGCCGTCGTCGTCATTGTCCACAATCTCGACCTCGCGGCGGCCTATGCCGATCGCATCGCGCTGCTCAGCGGCGGCACCATTGTCGCTGACGGTGCACCAGAGGCGGTGCTCACTGCCGAGCGCGTTTCTGAGGTCTACGACTATCCGGTGCATATCGTGCCTGATCCGCGCACCGGCAAACCCATCGTCGTGCCCGATCGCGACGCCACATCAGTTATTCCAGGGAGTACCTCATGATTCGAACGATTCGCACCCGTGCGGGCAAGCTGCTGCGAGCCACAGCGGGCGTCGCGCTCGCGCTCGGCGTGACGGCCGTTGCCGTGCCGTCGTTCGCGCAGCCCGCGCACGCTGCAGCGAGCGTCACCGTCACCGGCGAGGCCGACCCGAACGGGGAGTCGACGCTGCAGCTGCAGGGCAGCGGCTTCCAATCGGTGCAGGGCGGATTCGGCGGGATCTACGTGCTCTTCGGCTGGGTTGACGACCCCAGCGGCGGCTCGTGGAAACCGAGTAATGGTGGTGTCACCGGCACGAACTACCGCTATGTCTACGATGATGAAACGAACCCCGCCGGTTTCCAGCTGTTCGTGACGTTCCCCGGCAGCTCCACTGCCAGCGCCGCGAACGGTGGTGAACTGCACGCAGACGGCACCTGGTCGGCAACGCTCAGGGTGCCGGGCGCGGTGTTTAACACCTTCGATCGCCAGCTCAACGAGCGTCAGGTTGACTGCACACAGGTGACCTGCGGCATTATCACCATCGGCGCACACGGCGTGAAAAATGCCAATAACGAGTCGTTTACGCCCGTGACCTGGGCCGGTGCGGCACCCGCTGCCGACGCTCAGCACAGTTCGAGCGGCTCCCAGACCCCGGCCGAGAGCAGCCAGTCGACTGCGGATGCGCAGAATGGTTCGGCAGCGCAGTCGGGTTCGGCAGCGCAGGCGCAGCGACCTGCCGAGGTATCACCGGTGCAGGAACTGACCGCGCCGGGCGGGGATGCGGCGGCGATGCCGGGATGGTTTGTGGCGATTTTGCCCGCCCTCATTCTCGTGGGTGTTTCGCTCATCATCCTCGCCGCCGGCGTGGGTGGCTATCTGGCGGTAAAAGCGCTGCTGCTCGGTGTGAACCCCGAGGCGCTTGAGAAGGTGCGCGGACAGCGCGAGCGCGCGGCGCTCAAACAGCGCGATAAACAGAAACAGAAGACGATGCGCTTCGAACACAAGATGGAGCTGCGGGGCGCCAAAGAAGCCGACCGCGCGGCGGCGCTCATCGCTCGCACCGAGATGAAGCACGCCGCAGTGTCGGCAGACGCGCCCAAACCCGCCGACCCCAGAGCCAGCGGCGAGAGTTTCGACCAGTGGCTTAGCTTCTTTGAGCGATCGCAGAAGGCGTCGAAGGAAGACGACTCGGCTACGCGCAGTGCCACCGAGAGCGCGGATGAAGATGCCCCGACGCTCGTGATGTCGGTGCAGCGCTCGCGCGGCGAGGGAGGAGAGTGAAAATGGTGAGCTTCTGGAAGGGCTGGTTGCAGCGACTCACCGTGAGCCTGGGCGTGCTCAGCCTCACGGCGGGCGGCGGACTCGCCGCTATCGACGCGGCGCAGGCTGCGGTGGCCGGCAGCACGACGCAGGTTGTTGATGCGAACCTCTCGTGGCGCGTCAACGACGAGTCGGGCGGCGGCGCCTACTTCGGTGGCTGCAATTTCCTTGTCGCCGGCACGGTGGGCGATAACGGTGCCTCATCGGTTTGGTCAGCCGCCTTCGCCGACAAGTACTACCAGACCACCAACGGCAGGGTCACGATCACCAAACCCGATGCCGCGGGCAATCAGGTGGCACCCACCTGGACCAACAAGTGCCAGGGCCCCGACGGCAAGAATGTGAACACCAAGCCGGGGTCGACCAGCGGCAACCAGGTGAACTTCACCGGCGGCTCAGGCACCATCAACGCGGCAAAGAACGACGCGCAGCTCGAGTTCGAGGGCTCGTTCACGATCGTCTACTACGGCGGCATGACCTACTGGTCGATCAGCAACCCCAAGCTCACGGTGGTCGACGGCAGGGGCAAGCTCACCGGCACCGCCAGCGGATACGGGGCCGATATGTTCAACCCCGAGAAGTGGGTTGAGCTCCCGCCCACGCAGATTGAGCTGGCGACAATGCAGCATGTTGAGGTCACCGACACCGGCATTCGCGTCACTCCCGACTACGAAGGCGTGGCGGTTGACGTCAAACCGGATGGTCCCTCGGGCGAGCAGCTGCGCACGAAAGACGGCTGGGGCTCGTTCCCGCAGAGCTGGGTTGATTTCAATGTGCTCACGGGGCAGGCGGCCTATTGGTACTCGTCGGGCGGTATGGTCGACCTGAAGAAGCCTGCGGCGCCGCTTGAGATCAGCTATGTCGAGAAAACCGAGCCGTACGCTGCCGCGACGCCCAGCCGGGTTGCCGAGGGTGCGGATGCAGCGGTGCAGATATCTATCGCGAACGTTCCCGCCGGGGTCACCGGAGAGATTGCCGTGCGGGCGAACGGGGAATGGCTCGCAACTGCCGACGGCAAGATGTCGATGCCCGTTACGGATGCTGCGGCAACCGGGATGTGGCGGGTCGGCACGCTCGCGGCTGGCGTTCACAGCCTGGAGCTTTTCGAGGTCGAGCCAGTTGTCGAGACCGAACCGACCACTGAGCTTTCGTCGACACCTGATGCATCCACGGACGCTGACGATGCGCCTGATTCGGATGCGGCAAACGAGGCTGTCGACGACGGCAGCGTATCCCCCAATGCTGAAGATGGCACCGAAGTAGAAAGCAGCGCCGTGAGTGCCGCATCCGCCGCTACCGGCGCGCCCGTGCCGTCGACGGCCGAACCCATTGCCGTCACGCAGCTCGCTGTTGTGGGCGGCGTTGGCAGCTGGGCACCGCTGAACCTCGAGGCGTCGGCGGTGCGCGCCGGCGGCTTCGGCCTGAGGTGGAATTGGCCGGGTGAGGTGGCCCCCGACTATCGGGTCGAGGTGTTCGAGGGCACGAACACCTCGGGTGCAGCGGTAAAAACGCTCACCGTGCCTGACGGGATGAACTCCACCGACGTGAGCGGGCTGCAGAACGGCACACAGTACACGGTTGTTGTCACACCGGTGCTCAACAGCGAAGCACTGTGGCGGGCTGCCGAGCTCACCGTCACCACCTCCAAGCAGCAAGACAGCGGCGGCGACGGCAATGACGGCGGCAAGAAGCCTCCCACACCCAGCCCGGACGGCGACTCGAACGACACGAGCAAGGGTGCCACCCTCTACTGGGGCCTCAACGCCGAGACGAATGGCGGCGCCTTCTTTGGTGGCTGCAACTTCCTCGTGGCCGGACGCACCGGCGACGCCGGCAGCTCACGTGTGTGGCTCGCCAGCGAAGCCGACAAGCTCTATCGGGCACAAGACGGAAATGTCAGCATCGTAAAGCCACAGGGCTCGCAGCTCGAGCTGGCGACCTGGAAGAACAAGTGCCTCGACCGCAATGGTGATACCGTGAGCGTGCAGCGCAAGGGCTCACACACCGAGTCGCAGGTGAAGCTCTCGAATGGCAGCGTCGTGAAGAACGACGAGTCGGGCGTGCGCGTCGAATGGCAGGGCAGCTTTACGGTGGTCTTCTATGGCGGGATGACCTACTGGTCGGCCACCGACCCGGTGCTGGAACTCGATCCGAAGGGTAACGGCAAACTCACCGCGGTCGCCTCGGGCTATGGCGCCTCGATGCAGGATGCATCGAAGTGGGTTGAACTAAAGTCGCGTACGATTACGCTCGCCAATCTGACGGGTGTCAATATGGCGAGCCTGCGGGCGAACGGCGTTATCGAACACACCCCCGACTACCTCGGCGTCGTCTATAGCGGCACCGGTGATAGTCAGGAGATCGAGGGTGGTGACGGCAGCGCTAGCGCAACCAAGCAGGTCCCGCGCACGAGCGAGAACGCGGCCTATTGGGGCTCTTTCCCGAGCGACTTCGTCGACTTCCAGAACGAAACCGGGCAGTTCTCGTACTGGTTCACCTCGAACGGACAGCGCGACCCCTACAAACCGACGCTGCCGATGACGCTGAGCCT
The DNA here is from genome assembly GCF_036577665.1 of Gulosibacter sp. GYB002. NCBI lineage: Bacteria > Bacillati > Actinomycetota > Actinomycetes > Micrococcales > Microbacteriaceae > Gulosibacter > Gulosibacter sp. GYB002. The sequence continues at coordinate 202,267 of NZ_JARBDD010000001.1, forward strand.
GCAGGGTTCGTTCGTGCCCTCACTGGGCGACTACGAGGCCGAGAAAGCACCGTCGCTCACAAAGCCCAATAGCTCCCCGAAAGCGGGTAGTGCCAGTAGCGCCGCTGCCGCACAGGCACCGGCCGCGAAAACGGCGCAGACCCGCACCGGGGCCGAAGCGGCGCAGCAGGGCGGCCAGGACACCGTAGCACTGGCGGCGGGAGGCGATGCCGAACTCGAGGTGACGCCGACCATGCTCATGGGTGGCGGTGCGGGCCTGCTCAGCGTCGCCGGGCTCCAATGGGCAGTGGTGGCGTTCCTACGGCAGCGACTGGGGCTCGATCCCTCCGCCTATATCTGACGCGCCGCCGAGATGGCGAGCGAATCGGCTGCTCGCGAGCGGCGAACGTAACCTGGCGTGCGTCGTTCGCGGAATGTCGGTGCGGCGGGTTAGTCTGATTTGACCGCGTTGGGAGGTTTTCATGGCACGCATCGGTGAGGGTAGCGATCTGCTGAAGTGCTCGTTTTGTGGCAAGAGCCAGAAGCAGGTGCAGCAGCTGATTGCCGGCCCCGGTGTCTATATCTGCGACGAGTGTGTCGAACTGTGCAACGAGATTATCCGCGAACGGATGAGCGAACAGCAGCCCGAGGCGGTCGCCGAGTTCGATCTGCCCAAGCCGCGCGATATCTATGAGTTCTTGCAGAACTATGTGGTGGGGCAGGAAGACGCCAAGCGCGCACTGTCGGTGGCGGTCTACAACCACTACAAGCGCATCCGGCACGCCGAAACCCCGAAAGACCAGGCCGATGACGACAGCGAGGCGATTGAGATCGCCAAGTCGAACATCCTGCTGATCGGCCCCACCGGCACCGGCAAGACCTATCTCGCCCAATCGCTTGCGCGCCGCCTCAATGTGCCCTTTGCGGTTGCCGACGCCACCTCGCTCACCGAGGCCGGGTATGTGGGTGAAGATGTCGAGAACATCCTGCTGAAGCTGCTGCAGGCCGCCGACTTCGATGTGCAGCGTGCTGAAACCGGTATCGTCTATATCGACGAGATCGACAAGATTGCCCGCAAGGCCGAGAACCCCTCGATCACCCGCGATGTGTCGGGCGAGGGGGTGCAGCAGGCGCTGCTGAAGATCATCGAGGGCACCACCGCAGCGGTGCCGCCGCAGGGTGGCCGCAAGCACCCGCAACAAGACTTCATTGAGATCGACACCACCAATGTGCTGTTTATCTGTGCGGGTGCATTCGCCGGTCTCGAAGAGATCATCTCGTCGCGCGCAGGCAAGAAGGGCATCGGCTTTGGCTCGCCGCTTCACTCGCCGAGTACCGTCGACAACGTTTTCGGTGACGTTGAACCCGAGGATCTCCACAAGTTCGGGCTCATCCCCGAGTTCATTGGCCGACTGCCGGTGATCACCACCGTCGAGCCGCTCGATCGCGACGCGCTCGTGCGCATCCTCGTCGAACCTCGCAATGCACTGGTCAAGCAGTACCAGCGCATGTTTGAGCTCGACGAGGTCGAGCTCGAGTTCGACGATGCGGCGCTGCAGGAGATCGCCGATCTGGCGGTGGCACGGAAGACGGGCGCTCGCGGTCTGCGCGCCATTCTCGAAGAGGTGCTCGGCCCGATCATGTTTGATATTCCATCGCGCGACGACGTCGCCAAGGTATCGATCACCGCCGATGTGGTGCGCCAGAACGCCGCCCCCACGATTCTCCCGAAGCCAGCGGACGCACGGAAAGGAAAAACCGCCTAGCGCGGTGCCGCCAGCATGATGAGCCGGCCAAAACGAGCAATGGCCGTGATCGCGCTCGTGGTCACGGTTAGCGCGGCGACTTCCGGATGCACTGCCGAGTCGCTCACGGTCGAAGACCCGCGTGCACAAACGCCCACCCCAACCCGTATCGTTGAGACGCTCACTGAGCCCGAGGGGTTGCCACACGGCAGCGAAACTCCCGGACCCGCTGAATCAACACCTCCTACGGGCGGCGAAAACGATAAGCGTACGCCACGTGTGGATGCGCTACGGGTGGGCGATGATGACTTCTCGGCGCTCGACTGGGATATCACCTGTGGTGGGCTCGATAGCGCTCCCTCTGTGCTCGGTACCGCCGAGGACGGTGGCGACCAGTATGTGTTCATGCTGCTGGCCAGTGGGGCCGACCAGCTACTGTCATTCACCTTTAGCTACGGACCCGATGGTGGCGGTCACACTTCAAAGACCGGGCTGACGGTTACTCCCGGCAGTGGTCAGGGTAACGGCACCTTCACTCTCGAAGGAACGCGCATCATCTCGGACGGTCGTGGCATCTCGTATTCGCCTGAGGGCACCGACCGCACGGCAAAAACGCTCTACACCGCCGAGTTCACCTGCGCTGACGACGAATAAATGAACGATCGCGCGGCTGAGGTTCAGCTCGCCAGAGTCATCCGCTCGTTGGATGCCTGCACTACCTGAAGCGGTCGGTTTATGTTTTCTTGCGTTATTACCATGTTGATGCGGTGACTAGACCGCGAATTGATTGCAGGGGAGGACGCTCACGTGGAGCACACATCTCGAGGCCGCAAGGTATTGGCTCTCATGGCGGCCGTGCCGTTGGTCGTTGGCCTGACCGCATGTGCGAACGGCGATGACAACGATGACAAGCCGAAGTCTAAGCAGACTCGCAGCGCAGAAAATAAAGGTGACGGCGGCGGTGGTGGCCTGTTGCCATTCGGCGGTGGGGGTAATGGCCCAGCACCCGGCCCCACCGAGGACGGACCCAATGGCGGCGGTGACATCGGCGGGGGTGGCACCGGCGGTGGTGGCGGCTTCGGCGGCGGTGACGGTGGTGACGACATCGGTGGCGGCGGCACCGGCGGCACCGGTGGCAGCGGTGGCGGTGGCACCGGTGGCGGCGCAGGCGGTCGCGATGTCGTGCGCCTCGGTAACACCGACCTGTCTTCGATCGATTGGCAAACCACCTGCAGTACGTCTGGCGGTTACACACTGACTGGTGGTGACTCCAAGTACTCTTCATCTGCCGACGCGGGCGCAACGTTCCTTGTCACCGCAGACTCACAGGGCAAAGTTGATTCGGTGCTGCTGTTTGGCGAAGACACCAGTGATAATGTGTCGTACTCCTCAACGACCGGCGGAACTGCGCCCCAGCTCAACTACTCAAGCGGTCGAATGCGAGTTACGGGTGAGGGCAGCTCATTCAGTGGAGATGTCAAGAAATTTGAGATCGACGTTGCTTGCGATCTCGAGTACTGAGTTCTACGAGTAGTTAGCGCCGGTGTGCCGCATCCTCCGCCCAGGGGGGAGCAGCACACCGGCGCCAGTGTTTATTGGCGCGACCGGCTAGTCGAGACCGCGGCGGTGCAGCAGCGGCTGGATGCTGGGGTCGCCACCGAAAAACTCCCGCACCATCTCCATTGCGTCACGCGAGCCACCGGGGCCAAGAATGATGCGACGGAACTGTTCACCGAGCTCGCGAATAGCAGCCGGGTCTTCGCCGAGCGCCTCGAATCGCTCCACCGTGGCCGCATCGAACACCTCCGACCAGATATAGCCGTAGTAGCCGGCGGCGTAGCCGCCCGCGAAGATGTGCTGGAAGTAGCATGACGAATAACGGGTCGGCACCTCGGGCAGCAATAGCCCGGCACGGTCAAGAGCTTCGCGCTCGAACGCGGCCACATCGTGCACCGCCTCGGCCTCGGCACGGCTGAGCGAGTGCCAGGCCTGGTCGAGCACCGAAGCGGCGAGGTATTCGGTGGTCATGAACCCCTCGTTGAACTGCGATGCGCGCTGCAGCCGCTCGACCCACTCGGCCGGCATCGGTTCACGGGTGACGTGGTGCACGGCGTAGCGGGGCAGCACCAGCGGGTGCAGCATCCACATCTCGTTCACCTGGCTCGGATACTCGACAAAGTCACGTTTCACGCTGGTGCCCGAATTGCTCGGATACACGGTGTGCGCGAGCAGGCCGTGCAGGGCGTGCCCGAACTCGTGGAACATGGTTTCGACCTCGTCGAGCGAAAGCAGTGTCGGCGATCCGGCCGGGGGCTTGGCGACGTTGAGCACATTAAACACCACCGCCTGCTGGTCAAGCAGCTCGTTTTGTTCAACGAAGTTCGACATCCACGCGCCGCCTCGCTTCACCGGGCGGGTGTAGGGGTCAAACAGGTATAGCCCGAGGGCAGTGCCGTCCTCGTCAAAAACTTCAAACACTCGCACATCCGGTTCGTAGCCGGTGAGATCTTCCCGAGGGGTGAAGCTCAGCCCGTACACCAGTTTGGCGGCAGCAAACACACCATCAATCAGCACTCGGTTCATCTCGAAATAGGGCTGCATAGCCGCGGTGTCGAGCTCGTAGTCGCGTGCGCGCACCTGTTCGGCGTAGAAGGCCCAGTCGTGGGCGGCAAGCTGGAATGGCTCGGCACCCTGTGCGCGTTGCTGTTCATCGGCCAGCGTTTGCAGGGCTTCAAGCTCACGGCGAGCATTGCGCACCGCCGGTGGCGTGAGCAGTTGCAGCCGCTCGCTGATGGCCGCTGCCGACCCCGCGGTCGAATCGGCCGCGGTCGCCTCGGCGGCGGATGCAAAACCGAGCAGTTCGGCTCGTTCGGCGCGCAGCCGCACGATTTCGAGCACCACCTCGGCATTGCTGTGCTCGCCCTCACTCGCGCGGGCCACCGAGGCGGCGTGGATGCGAGCCCGCAATTCACGATTGCGCAGCTGCGCCAACCACGGATGACCGGTATAAAGCGGCAGCGTAATCAACCAGCCATCGGGGTGACCCGCATCGGTAGCCGCCTGAGCCGCCGCAGCGCGCTCATCCTCGCCCAATCCATCAAGCTCAGCAACGTCGGTGACGAGCACCGCGCGAGCATTGGTGTCGGCGAGCAGATTCGCCTGAAAAACCGTGTTGAGCTCGGCAACGCGCTCATTAATGGCGGCGAGTCGCTGCTTTTCGGAGTCTGCCAGCGCGGCACCGGCGAGTTGGAATCGCAGCCGGGTCTGCTCAACCAGGTGCAGTTGCTCGGTGGTGAGGTCGAGCGTGTGACGCTGCTCGTAGACCGTGTTGATGCGCTCAAACAGCTGTGTGTTGAGTTCAATTGCATCAAAATGAGCGGTGAGTTTGGGGACGTATTCACGCTCGATTTCTGAGATCGGCTCGGTGGCGTCGCTCGAGGTGAGGGCCCAAAACACCATGGCCACGCGCCGCAGCAGCTGGCCGGAGCGTTCGAGTGCGGCAATTGTGTTGTCGAATGTTGCCGGTTCGGATGCATCGATAATGGCGGCAATTTCAGCACGGTGCTGCGTCAACCCGGCCTCGAACGCGGGACGATAGTGTTCGTCGCGAATATCGGTGAAGGGCGGGAGTTCGTACGGCAGTTTGGATGGGGCCGCAAACGGGTTTGCTGGATCGAGTTTTGGTGTTGGCATGGTCAGAGCCTAATCGTGACCAGCCCAGAACTGGCTTGATGTTGGAACTAGCCCGTCAGCCAGTCGTCGTCTTCATCGCACAGCTCACTGCTGCCGTCGGTGACGGCTCCGGTGTCGTCAATTTCAAGATGCGTGCCGTCGCTGTGATCTGCAATTGGGCGTCCCTCGAGCCAGGTGAGCGTCCATGAGCCGCCGCGCAGATTCGCCGCTGTGATGGCTTCGACAAGCGGCTCCGGCACGCTCGGGGGAGGGGGAGCGCTGTCAGCCCAGCGGGTGCCGATTTGCATTATGCCTCGACGTCCAGGGCCGGGTTGCTCTCGTAAATACCCGACTTTGAGATCGGTTCGGCGCCGGCTAGCTGATGCAGGGTCTCGCTTGCCGCGAGCCAGCGAATTTTGGTTGCGCCGATTGCCCGTGCTCGCTGCTGTACGGCAGCAACAAGGGCACGAGCCGCAGCCTCATCACGGGCGGCGCGATGCACATATGCCAGGTGTACATCGAGTGCGGCAGCACCGGTGCTGAGCGAGATCGACGGCAGCATGAGGGCCAGGCCGATGAGGTTCCCCGAGCGGTCGGCGACGAGGGCTTCCAATTGCGAAGCTGGAGTCGTCTTCGAACTTTCGTGGCCAAGCTGCTGCCAGATGCGCAGCGCAATCTCATCTCGGTAGACGAGCCCGCTTACCTCTAACGACTCTGCCAGCAAACTCACCCACGGGAAAAAATCTTCGCGGGCCACCGGGCGCAGCACCGGTGCGATACGTGCCGCAGCGGAGCGATTGGATGAGCGTGAGTAGTTGGGAGTGGTCATAATCCTTTTTCTAGAGCGCGTCGCCTATTTTAGGCCGGGATGACGAGCCAAAACAGTGCCCACATAGTTTCGGGCCGGTGGCTGTACGACACACCGGCCCGAATCTGTTGGCTTATTTTTGGGGAGCCTCACCGAGTACCGCGTCGCGAACGGTGAGTTCGTCGGCGTCGGTTGCGAGATTGAGTTCTTGGATGCGGCCGACTGCGGCCAGGTCGCCTGCGGCACCTTCCAGCAGCTCAATTTCGGCGGCCGGTGCCGCGATCGTGACGCTCAACAGCGGGGTTTTCTGCGAAACCTTGGCATCGGTCTTGGTGCCGCGGATGCTGGTGAGCGTCTGCGAGGTGAGGGCGAGCAGTTCGGCACGGCCCTGTGTGGGCAGCTCGTCCACCGTTGGCCATGCGGCGCGGTGCACCGAGCCTTCCTGCCACCACGACCACACCTCTTCGGTGGCGAATGGCAGCACCGGGGCGAACAGCCGCAGCAGCACGTGGATTGCGGTGCGCATCGCTGCCACTGCCGACTGGCGTGCGGGGGCATCGTCGCCGTAGGCGCGCTCTTTCACCAGCTCGAGGTAGTCGTCACAGAAGGTCCAGAAGAACGTCTCGGTCACTTCCAGTGCCCGGGCGTGGTTGAACTCGCCCAGCGCGCGGGTGGCCGATGCGATTACACCGCGCAGTTCGGCGAGCATTGCCAGATCGAGCGGGTTGGTGATGGCGGCAATCGAGTCGGCACCGGTGGCGTCAAAGCCCAGTGCGAGTTTGGCGGCGTTGAGCACCTTGATCGCGAGCCGGCGGCCGATCTTGATTTGCGTGGGGCGCTGTGGGTCGAACGCCGCGTCGGTGCCGAGTCGGCTCGAGGCCGCCCAATAGCGCACCGCATCCGAGCCGTGGGTGTCGAGCAGCGCGGCGGGGGTCACCACGTTGCCCTTTGACTTCGACATTTTTTTGCGGTCGGGGTCGACAATAAAGCCCGAGATCGTGGCGTGCCGCCACGGCAGCTGACCCTGCTCGAGTTCGCTGCGCAGCAGCGTCGAGAACAGCCAGGTGCGGATGATGTCCTGCCCCTGCGGGCGCACGTCGAAGGGCGATACGAGCTGCCACAGTTCGGGGTCGCGCTCCCAACCACCGGCCAGCTGCGGGGTGAGCGACGAGGTCATCCAGGTGTCCATCACATCGAGTTCGCCGACGAAACCGTCCGGCTCGCCGCGCTGCGACTCGGTGTAGCCCTCGGGAGCGTCGGTTGAGGGGTCGACCGGCAGCTGTGCCTCGCTCGGCAGCAGCGGTGAGTCGTAGTTGACGACACCATCGGCGTCGATCGGGTACCACACCGGGATCGGCACACCGAAAAAGCGCTGGCGCGAGATGAGCCAGTCACCTGAAAGCCCCTCGACCCAGTTTTCGTAGCGCACGCGCATGAACTCGGGCACGAAGTCGAGGTTGCGGCCGTGTTCGAGCAGTCGCGCGCGCAGCTGCTCGTCATTGGCGCCGTTGGCGACGTACCACTGGCGGGTCGAAACAATTTCGAGCGGGCGGTCGCCCTTTTCGAAAAACTTCACCGGGTGGGTGATCTTGCGGGGTTCGCCGATCATCTCGCCCGATTCTTGCAGCGCCTCGACGACGATCTTCTTGGCACTAAAAACGGTTTTGCCAACCATTTCGGCGTACACGGCGCGACCGGTTTCGCTGGTGATGGCCTCGGGCATGGCATCCATGATGCGACCGTCTTCGCCCAGGATGGATCGGTTCGGCAGCTTCAGTTCACGCCACCACACCACGTCGGTGACATCACCGAAGGTACAGATCATCGCGATACCCGAGCCCTTATCTTGCTGGGCGAGCGGGTGCGCGAGCACCGGCACCTCGACGTCGAACAGCGGCGTGCGGGCGGTGGTGCCGAACAGCGGCTGGTAGCGCTCATCGTCGGGATGCGCCACGAGTGCCACACAGGCCGGCAGCAGCTCGGGGCGAGTGGTTTCGATAAAAATGTCGTTGCCGTCGGCGCCGTGGAAGGCGAGCCGGTGGTAGGCACCTGGCTGTTCGCGGTCTTCAAGCTCGGCCTGCGCGACTGCGGTGCGGAAAGTCACGTCCCACAGCGTCGGGGCCATGTCCTGGTATGCCTCGCCACGTTCAATATTGCGGATGAACGCGAGCTGGGATGCGCGGCGGCTCGAATCTTCAATGGTGCGGTAGGTCTGGGTCCAGTCGACCGAGAGACCAAGCTTGCGCCACAGATCTTCGAAGGCACGTTCATCCTCGATGGTGAGCTTTTCGCACAGTTCGATGAAGTTGCGGCGCGAGATTGGCTGCTGGTCGGCGGCCTTGATGCTCTTGCCATCACCGCCCTCGTGCGGGGGCACGAAGTTTTCGACGTACGGCAGTGACGGGTCGCAGCGCACGCCGTAGTAGTTCTGTACGCGGCGCTCGGTGGGTAGACCGTTGTCGTCCCAACCCATCGGGTAAAACACGCGCTTACCGGTCATGCGCTGGTAGCGGGCAACCACATCCGTGTGGGTGTAGCTAAACACGTGGCCGATGTGCAGTGAACCGGATGCGGTTGGCGGGGGAGTGTCGACCGAGTAGACGGTGTCGCGGGTCGCACCCTCACGGTCGAAGCGGTATGTGCCATCGGTTTCCCAGACGTTGCCCCACTTCTCCTCGAGGCCTTCGAGAGCTGGCTTATCGGGGAGGTTTGCGTTCGACATCGCAGCCTTTCACTATCGACGGCACCGAGTTCGGGGTGCCTGAATTTGCACTGGCGCCAAGCCTACCCGAGTGCTGTCAGTGATTGGGAGGGAATCGGAATGAACCGGTTAGCGCGTGGGCTTGTGTTTGTCGGAAGGTTTGCCGAACGCGAACCAGACGAGTGCCCCCAATAGCGGCGAAAGAACGATGAATGCGAACCAGAACACCACGCTGCCGAGCGTCAGCGAGTCGAGGGCCCGGTGCAAGCTCACCAGCGCAGTGATTGCTACTGCGGCGTGTAAAACAAACCCAACTATGGCGAGGAATTCATAGGCTGGCATGTCGTCTCAATGCTCCTCAGCGTGAAGAGAGTCGCTCTTTGATTCCGTGTTCGAGTGGTGCCAATGCGGGCCGGTTGTGCCTCGAGCGGGTGAAGGACGGGCAACCGGCGATGCCGACACAGGATCGGGGCTGTGCTCACGCAAAGAAGCACAGCGCCGATCCTGTGATCAGCTGTGGGCTAGCGGTAGTCGATGACCAAACGACCGTCGATGCCGCCCTGTTTCATAGTGTCGAAGATATCGTTGATCTCGTCGAGTTTACGAGTTGCAACGGTCGGTTTGATCTTGCCGCGTGCAAAGAAGTCGAGGGCCTCTTCCATATCCTGACGGGTGCCCACGATCGAACCGCGGATGGTGAGACGCAGCAGCACCACCCAGAAGATTTCGACTTCGGTGGCCCCCGGGGGAAGCCCCACGAAAACAATGGTGCCCAGCTTGCGGCACATAGCGATCGCCTGGCTGAACGCCTTCGGGTGCACCGCGGTCACGACGATTCCATGAGCGCCGCCGTCGGTGATCTCTTTGACCTTTTCGCCCGGATCTTCAGTGGCCGCGTTAACGACCGCCTCAGCACCGTGTTTCTTGGCAAGCTCGAGCTTGTCGTCGGCGACGTCTACGGCAACTACACGCAGACCCATTGCAACCGCGTACTGCACTGCAATGTGGCCAAGGCCGCCGATGCCCGAAATCACGATCCACTGACCTGGTTTTGCTTCGGTCTCTTTAATCGCCTTGTAGACGGTGACACCGGCGCAGAGGATCGGAGCGGCCTCGACCGGGTCGACACCCTCCGGGATACGGGGCGCGTAGCGTGCGTCTACGACCATGTATTCACTGAACGAGCCATTGGCGGTGTATCCACCGTTGACGACCGAGTCGCAAACGGTTTCCCATCCTTTACGGCAGTATTCGCACTTACCGCATGCACTCCACAGCCACGCGTTGCCGACCATGTCGCCAACTTTGAAATCGTCGACGCCTTCGCCGACCTCTTCGACGATGCCGACACCTTCGTGACCCGGGATGAACGGTGGCTCGGGGCGAACCGGCCAGTCACCCTGTGCGGCATGTAGGTCGGTGTGGCACACACCGGAGGTAACAAGCTTGACGAGCAACTGGTTTGGGCCTGGGGTTGGGCGGTCAACCTCGCTGATATCGAGGTTGTCGCCAAAATTACGGACAACAGCAGCCTTCACGGGGGACTCCTTAGTTCGGGCCCGTTACGACCACTGCCACATGGATGCCGCTGGCTGCAGCTCAGTGGTCACGAGCCAATTCCAGCCTGCCAAAGTTGTCTGAAGTTCTCGTTACGAACTCTGAAGCTTAGCCCGCATCCAATCGGGTGTGTGCTCGGGGGCGCGGGGGAAGGCCTCGGCATCTTGCCGGTAGGAGTCATCTGACGGCTGCATGGTCCACTCGGGCTCGCTGTCGTAGTCGAAGTGGGTTTCGAGCTGCCCAGGGCGAACCAGGCGGAAGGTCGCGGTGTACCAGGTTCCAGTTTGGGGGCGGTACATGATTCGACGGAGTTCGGTGACCGCCTTGATGAGCGGGTAGCTGGCGCCGATCACCTTGCTGTCTTCGGTGCTGTGCGCCTGCTGCTGGTACTCACCGAAGCCACCCATCACCATTGCGGTGCAGGTGACGCTGTCATATTCATCCGGCAGTACATCCCACATCGCGCGTGCCACAGCCACCAGCGCCTCGCGCTGGTCGAGCAAGCCCCCGCTCGGAGTCTCGTTTTCAGCCATTCCGCCCCTTCTTTCTTGGTCGCACTTGCGCGCTCGCTACTGCTTGTACAGTGGCCGGCCGTCTGAACGCTGTCTAGCGTACGACCTCAAATCAACCGCTTCGTTAGCAACCGGTGCCGCGCCCCGCTTACGGAGTGTTGTCGAACACATAGGTCGACGAAATATTGCCGTCGCTCGAGTAGTCAACGATGTAGCTCGTGGGCACCTGGTCGATCAGCCTGTGTTGTTTTTGTAGGTCGCTGTCGTAGACGTGGTGGATGACCACATCCACTTCCTTACCCTTGTCGAGCTCGGCCTTCCACATGTTTTCGAGCCGGCCGTAGTTCGGGCCGTTCTTCTGGAAGTCGGCATTGCTATTGGCCTGGTTTACATCGGCCAGCTGCGGGGTGAGGTTGATGTTCTCGCGAATACCACCGAATTGAGCAGCAACCGCGTGACCACCGTTATAGTCGTACACCTTGTTGCCCGATTCTTTGCTGCCACCCTCGTACGAGCCCATCTGCCCGATCGTGCTCTGAATGCCCTGGTGACGAGCCCCCTTCTTGTCGTCGAGGTCGTCGATGATAACCGTTTCGGTGCGGCCGAGATTGTCGGTGATATAGGTGGTTGACCCCTCACCCCGCGCGTTCATGACGTGGTAGGTGGTGTTTGGCGCCGGTTCGCGCAGGTCGTAGTTGAGCGGCGCACCTTTTTCACGGCTGGCGTTTGCTTCGACGTGAGTGATGTTGCCGTTCTCGTCGGTGTAGTAGGTGCCGCGCAGCATCTGCTCGTTGCCGCCCTGGTGCACGGTGTAGGCAGTGTTGGGTTCGAGTTTGAATCCCTCTGGCGGGAAAGTCTTGTTGGGGTCGATTTTCTCGGCCACATCGACCTTGTTTTTGACCTCGGGCGGGTTCCAGTAGTCGCTCTCATTGAGCGGCAGCTGCGGAACATTGCCCCGGGTCTTTCCCGCGCCCGAGTCGCCGAGCTCGTCACTGAGGTCGATCGAGTTCGCGGTCAGTTGAATGTTCGGGGCACTGCCGTTTGCCGAAGTCGTCACCGGGGTGTTCATCGCAGTGCCGATAGCGGATGACAGCTGAGCGTCAATAGTGTTCGCTTGTGTTACCGCTGCCTGCACCATTCCGGTGAGCGTAGCCTGGTCGGCCATGCCTTTGATCCAGGCGGGTGTTGCGGTGTAGGTGGGTAGGCGCATCGCCACCTGCTGTGCGACGGCAGTGGCTTTGACGGTGGGGCCGATGCTGACCATGCCGGTTGGTGCGATAACCATGCCCGTGGTGGCGGCAAAAGTGTGGCAGGCTCGCACCTGCGTGTTCAGCTGCGTTACGGATGCGGCGCCCTGGGCGAGTGCCCGATCAAGCCCGTCGAGCTGGCCGCTCAGCGTCGTTGCTGTGGCGGTGTGCTCGCCCGCTGATCTGCGGGCAGCATCGGCAGTTTCACCCTTCGACTGGATGCGGCCACCGGCGCTTTGGAGTTCACTGGCTGCCGAGCTGAGCTGGTTGGCGCGGTGCCGGGCCAGGCTGCTGCCTTCCTGCAGGGGTGCGGGATTCCAGGTTTGGATGCTTGCCCAGTTGATCATCGGGTGCCCTCCCCGCCGTAGTTCACTGCCGAATCGATGTTGTTCCAGGCGGTATTGCTGAAGGTGCCCTCACCGTGGCTGTCGGTGCTGTTGAAGTCGGCGTCCGAGCTGCTTGCCGCGGTCGCATCCGAGTTGAGTGCGTCCACGAAGCGACGCAGGTTGGCCTCGTAGGTGGTCGCTGCCGATTGCATAACCTGGCAGGCCGCTGCGCCCGGCATTGCCGCGGTAACCGAACCGGCCGCGCCGGACAGAGTTGCCGGTGCCACCTCCGCGGCGGTGCTGTCAAGCGCCCGCGAGAGTTCTACCAACTCTCCGTTCAAAATTTCCAACGACATAACGACCCTTCAACAGCGGTTGTGGTGCGATTGCGCCGCAAAGTTATGGAGCTTGTCTGAACTTTTGGTGACGTGCTCGGGTGATCACCCGCTGGCTGCTGCTGGTAGTTGTGAGGCACACCGCTAGGGTTCGTGCTGACCTGGTAAAAAATTGAATTCTAGGGATGCAAAAAGTGGGGCGGATGTCGATTTAGTTTCGATCATCCGCCCCGCCAGTTTGGTATGCGTTAACGTTCGCTAGTCGATTGCTTTGAAGCCACCGCGCACCTCGCCCAGCTGGATGAGCAGCTCGGCGGGAACGCGTGAGCCGATCGACTGGAAGTATTTGGTGGTTTCGACCAGCTCAGCCTTCCATCCCTCAACCGGAACCGAGAACAGTTCGTCGAGCTGTTCTTGCGTCACGTCGATGCCCTCGACGTTGATGTCTTCGATACGGGGTAGGTTTCCGATCGGTGTTTCAACGTAGTCGACCTCACCTTCGACTCGGCGAATCGCCCAGTCGAGCGCGCGAATGTTTTCACCGAAACCGGGCCACAGGAAGCTGCCGTCTTCGCCGCGGCGGAACCAGTTCACCTGGAAAATCGCGGGTGCCTTATCGCCGAGCTGTTCACCCATGTCGAGCCAGTGGCCCCAGTAGTCGGCCATGTGGTAGCCGGCGAACGGCTGCATGGCGAACGGGTCGTGACGCAGCTCGCCGATCTTGCCCTCGGCGGCAGCGGTGCGTTCCGAACCGAGCGTGGCGCCGAGGAAGCAGCCGTGGTCCCAATCCTTCGACTGGTAGACGAGCGGCACATTGGTGCGGCGGCGGCCACCGAACAGGATGATGTCGACCGGCACCCCGTCAACGGCCTCCCAATCGGGTGAAATAGTGGGGCACTGGTCGGCACGCACGGTAAAACGTGAGTTCGGGTGTGCTGCCGGGGTGTCTGAATCGGGGGTCCAGTCGTTACCCTGCCAGTCGATGAGGTGCGCCGGCGGTTCTGCGGTCATCCCTTCCCACCAGACATCGCCATCATCGGTGAGCGCGACGTTGGTGAAGATGGTGTTCTTCGAGATGGTTTCCATCGCCACCGGGTTCGTGTCGTATCCGGTGCCGGGCGCGACGCCGAAAAAGCCGAACTCGGGGTTGATGGCGTAGAGGCGGCCGTCGTCACCGGGGCGCATCCAGACGATATCGTCACCGATAGTCTCGACCTTCCAACCGTCAACCTTGGGCCGCATCATGGCCAGGTTGGTCTTGCCGGTTGCCGAGGGGAAAGCGCCGGTGATGGTGTACTTCTTACCCTCGGGGTTGGTGGCCTGGATGAGCAGCATGTGCTCAGCCATCCAGCCTTCGTCGCGAGCCATCACCGAGGCGATACGCAGGGCGAAGCACTTCTTGCCGAGCAGCGCGTTGCCGCCGTAGCCCGAGCCATACGACATGATTTCGCGAGTTTCGGGGAAGTGCGCGATGTATTTTTGGTAGTTGCAGGGCCACGGCACATCGGGTCGGTCGTTACCGTCGTCATCGGTGAGCGGGTAGCCCACCGAGTGCAGGGCCGGCACCCAATCGGTGTCGGGCTTGATGTATTCGAGTGCCGCGGTGCCCGAGCGGGTCATAAGCGCCATCGAAACCACCACGTAGGGCGAGTCGGTGATCTCCACGCCGTACTGGGTGATCTTGCCACCGAGCGGACCCATCGCGAACGGCACCACATACATGGTGCGGCCGCGCATCGAGCCCGAGAACAGGTTTTTCAACTCGGATCGCATCTGCGCCGGATCGCGCCAGTTGTTGGTGGGGCCGGCATCCTCTTCGCGTTCTGAACAAATAAAGGTGCGGCTCTCGACGCGGGCGACATCGCCGGCGTCCGAGCGTGCCAGGAACGAGCCGGGGCGTTTTTCCTCGTTGAGCCGGATCAGCGAGCCCTGCTCGACCATCTCTTCGGTAAGGCGGTTAAACTCTGCTTCCGATCCGTCGCACCAGACAACCTGATTCGGTTTGGTCAGTTCAGCGATACTCACGACCCAGGCGTTGACGTCGGAGTTCGACGACAGCTGGGGGATGTTGTTCGGATTCACCGGAGTATGCGTTGAGTTCATGCTGTTCTGCCTTCTCCTTCGTCGGACGGTGGTGCGACCGTTCGGGGTCGTTTCCTGCGCGTTGGGTCAGGACGCGCATGGCGTTCTCTTCAGTATCCCACGCCCACTGATACGAATCATCCGAACGCCATTTAATTGCAGCTCGGGTACAACAACTCGCGCGTGCGAACTGTGCGAAATCCAGTAGACTCGGTGCTATTGACGATGATCCGCTATCAACGGGGAGTCTTCGGAAGAACAGCGTGCCAATCGGTGTGCCAAGTAGAACCGAACGGGTCTGGCCCGTTACAGCCAACGAACGAGCGGTGATGCAGTAGCGTCGCAATCGGGGTGGTACCGCGCGAAAGCGTCCCTGAACCAGCCAGCACCCCACTGTTTCAGGAGACCACCACTCATGACCGACTCGGCTGAGCGCAACCGCGCCGTCTATCCCGCCAACTCATTTGGTCCGGGTGCGATGCCCGTAACCCCATCGGTGCGGTTCCCCGAACTCGAAGAGCGCGTGCTCGAATTTTGGCGCGAAGACAAGACCTTTGCCGCATCCATTGACCAGCGCGCCGGTGCACCCGAGTGGGTGTTCTACGACGGCCCGCCGTTCGCGAACGGGCTGCCACACTACGGCCACCTGCTCACCGGCTATGCCAAAGACGTCTTCCCGCGCTATTTCACGATGCGGGGCTGCCAGGTGCCGCGGGTGTTCGGCTGGGACACGCACGGTCTGCCCGCCGAGCTCGAGGCGATGAAACAGCTCGACATCACCACCAAAGACGAGATTGAGCAGATGGGCGTGGGCGCGTTCAACGTCGCCGCGCGCGACTCGGTGCTGCGCTACACCCAAGAGTGGCAAGACTATGTCGAACGTCAGGGCCGCTGGGTCGATTTCGAGGGCGGCTACAAGACACTCGATATCACCTACATGGAGTCGGTGATCTGGGCGTTCAAACAGCTTTACGATCAGGGCCTTGCCTACGAGGGCTTCCGGGTGCTGCCCTACTGCTGGAAAGACGAAACTCCGCTGTCGAACCACGAATTGCGGATGGACGATGACGTCTATCAAGACCGGCAGGACAACACCGTTACCGTGACCTTCCCACTGACGGGAGAGAGCGCATCCGCCGCCGGCCTTGAAGGTGTGCGGGCACTCGCCTGGACGACCACGCCGTGGACGCTGCCAACGAACCTGGCGCTCGCGGTGGGTCCCGAGGTCAGCTATGCCGTGCTGCCGGCCGGGCCCGCCGGTGCAAGTGACGGAGCCGCTGCCGGTGAAGCCCAGTATTTGCTTGCCGATGCGGGTATCGGCGCATACGCAAAAGAGCTCGGCTACGAAAGCGAAGCTGATGCGCGTGAAGCGATCGTGCGCACCGTCAGCGGCGCCGAATTGGGCGGGATGCGCTACCAGCCGTTGTGGGACTACTTCACCGACACCGAAAAATACGGCACCGAAAACGCCTTCCAGATTCTGGTGGCCGACTATGTCACCACCACCGACGGTACCGGCGTGGTGCATCAGGCGCCGGCCTACGGTGAGGATGACAAGGTGGCCTGTGACGCGGCGGGTATCCCGACGATCCTGTCGGTGGATGCGGGCGGCCGCTTCCTCGACATCATCACCCCGGTTGCCGGGCAGCAGGTGTTCGACGCCAATCGGCCGCTCATCCAGCAGCTGAAAGCTGAGCGGCGACTTTTGCAGCAAAAGTCGTATGTGCACTCGTACCCGCACTGCTGGCGCTGTAAGCAGCCGCTCATCTACAAAGCCGTTTCGAGCTGGTTTGTGCGCGTCACCGATTTCCGTGACGAGATGCTCGAGTTGAACGAGCAGATCGAGTGGGTGCCCGATAACGTCAAACACGGCCAGTTCGGTAAATGGGTGGCCGGCGCACGCGACTGGTCAATTTCGCGTAACCGCTACTGGGGTTCGCCGATCCCGGTATGGAAATCGGATGACCCCAACTATCCGCGTGTTGACGTCTACGGTTCGCTCGACGAGCTCGAACGCGACTTCGGGGTGCGCCCCACCGATCTGCACCGCCCGGCGATTGACGAGCTGGTACGCCCGAACCCCGACGACCCCACGGGCAAGTCGATGATGCGCCGCATCCCCGATGTGCTCGACGTGTGGTTCGATTCGGGTTCGATGCCGTTCGCGCAGTTCCACTATCCGTTTGAAAACGAGCAGTGGTTTGGGGAGCACTCGCCGGCCGACTTCATTGTTGAATACATCGGTCAAACCCGTGGCTGGTTCTATGTGATGCACGTGCTGTCGACCGCGCTTTTCCACCGCCCGGCGTTCAAGCGCGTGATTTCGCACGGGATCGTGCTCGGCTCTGACGGTGCGAAGATGTCGAAGTCGCTGCGCAACTATCCGAACGTGAACGAGGTGTTCGACCGTGACGGTTCGGATGCGATGCGCTGGTTCCTACTGTCGAGCCCGGTGCTGCGGGGCGGTAACCTCAGCGTCACCGAAGAGGGTATTCGTGAAGCCACGCGCCAGTTCTTGTTGCCGCTGTGGTCGACCTACTATTTTTTCACCACCTACGCCAATAGCGCTTTTGGGCCAGACAAGCAGGGCTACCGTGCCCAGCGTCGGGTCGACTCGGCAGATGTACTCGACCGCTACATTCTCGCGAAGCTGCGCGAGCTCGTGGCGGGTGTGGAGCGCGACCTAGAGGCGCTGGATGCATCGAACGCTACGGCGCAGCTGCGTGATTTCGCGGATGTGCTCACCAACTGGTACGTGCGCCGCTCGCGTGACCGCTTCTGGGCTGGGGCCGGCGACGACACTGCCGCATTCGACACGCTTTTCACCGTGCTCGAAACGCTATGCCGAGTCGCTGCGCCGCTGGCACCGTTTACCACCGAGGTTGTGTGGCGTGGCCTCACCGGTGGCCGTTCGGTGCACCTGACCGACTGGCCGGATGCGGACGAATTTACTGCCGATACCGAGCTGGTTGCGGCGATGGATGCGGTGCGCGACGTGGTTTCGGGCGGGCTGGCGCTGCGCAAACAGCATCAGCTGCGGGTGCGCCTGCCATTGCAGCAACTAACGGTGCTGTCAGCCCGCGCCGAAGAACTCTCGCGGTTTGCCCCGATTGTGGCGGATGAGCTCAACGTGCGCTCGGTTGATTTCCGCACCCGCACCGATGAGGCCGCGGCCGAATATGGCGTCTCGCAGGTGCTGCAGGTGAATGCTCGCGCGGCTGGCCCGCGCCTGGGCAAACAGGTGCAGCAGGCGATTAAGGGCTCGAAATCGGGCGATTGGAGCGTGACCGACGGGGTGGTTACCTCGGGCGGCATCGAGCTCGAAGCCGGCGAATACGAGCTGCGACTCGAAATTGCCGACGAGTTTGAGGGCAAACTGCTGGGGCTGCTCGATGACGGCGCAATTCTGGTGCTCGACAGTGAAATAACTGCCGAACTTGCCGCCGAGGGCATCGCGCGCGATGTGATCCGTGCCGTGCAGGATGCGCGTAAGGCTGCCGGTCTTGAGGTGAGCGACCGCATCCGGCTCACCCTGCGCAGTGATGATGCCGCGGTTGCCGCAATGGAATCGTGCCGTGAACTGATCGCGGGCGAAACGCTCGCCCTCGAAATCCAAATCAGTGGCGGGCTGGCACCCGAAGCTGATCGTGCGCGCATCCCGCACAGTTACGGAGCGCTTGAAGTCGAGGTCGAGAAGGTGAGCGCGTGAGCGAATCGGAGCGCAATGAGCCCGGCCGCGAATATGGCCGCCCCGGTGGGCTAGGTGACAAGCACGACGGTGCCAGTTTTCGCCGCGACCCGGCGGCACAGCCCGAACCGGTTGCCGAGCCAGATGTCGATGCCGATGAGCTGGCTCGGCTTCTCGGCGGCACCCCGTTCGACGATCTCGAATTGGATGCGGAACTGCGCGATCTCGATTTGGAAGATGACGAACTTCCCGATGATGAGCTGAGCGAGCGGGAACTCGCGCAGCGGCGCTTGCGCGACGAAACCGACTGGGCGGCTGAGGCCGAGCGGGTGTACGACGAGCTTTTGGCGCGCACCGGTGAGGCGCAGCCCGAACCGCGGTTGGACGCCACTCGTCGTGCCTGCGAGCTGCTGGGTGATGTGCACGAGGGGTGGGCGATGGTTCACATTACCGGCACTAACGGCAAATCATCCACCGCGCGTATCACCGAGGCACTCGTGCGGGCGCACGGCCTGCGCACGGGATTGTTGACGAGCCCGCACCTGGTGCGCGTCAACGAACGCATCTGCATCAACGGTGAGCCGGTCAGCGATGAGCAGCTGGCGACCGTTTGGCGCGATATTGAGCCCATTATTGGGCTGGTTGATGCCGAGCTTGATCGCGCTGATAAACCCGCGTTGACGTTTTTTGAGGCGCTCACGGTGCTGGCCTATGCGTGCTTTACCGACGCCACGATCGACGTTGGCATCGTCGAGGTGGGGATGGGTGGCGAATGGGATTCAACCAACGTCGCCGATGCGGATGTGGCGGTGTTTGCACCGATCTCGCTCGACCACCGCGGCCGTCTCGGCGACACTATCGCCGAGATTGCGCGCACGAAAGCCGGAATTATCAAACCGGGTTCGACCGTGGTTTCGGCGGCGCAGCCCGAGGACGCTGCTGCCGAGCTGCGGCGGGCGGCTGAAATGCTGCAGGTGCCGGTGAAATTTGCCACCGAAGATTTCGCGGTGGTGAGCGATAAGCCCGCGGTGGGCGGTCGGTATGTGGCGGTGCGCGGTACCCGTGCCGAGTATGCGCCGCAGGCGGTGCGCTTGCTCGGTAGCTATCAGGCCGACAATGTGGCGCTGGCAATGGCCGCGGTGGAGCAGCTGCTCGACCGTGAACTCAACGAGGATGCGCTTGCCGAGGGGCTGCTGGAGGCACGCTCGCCAGGGCGGCTCGAGCTGATCGGCACCGAGCCGAGCGTGGTGGTGGATGCCTGCCACAACCCGCATGCTGCCGCGCATCTTGCCGAAGCGATGCGCGAGGTGTTTTCGTTTGACGAGCTCGTGCTGGTGCTCGGCGTGCTGGTCGATAAGGATGTGGCGGGGATCGTGCCGCCGCTGGCCGACGTTGCTACCCGCATCATCGTGACCCAATCGGATTCGCCGCGGGCGATCGACGCCTGGCAGCTGGGGGAGCAGGTGCGGGAGGTGCTGGGTGATGAGGTTGCCGACCGCAAACAGCTGACAGTTATTGAGCGTGATGTTGACGCGTTTGATACTGCCCGGCAGCTGGCCGCCGAGCTTGGCGTCGGCGCATCGAGCGGGGTGTTGATTACCGGTTCGATTACGTTGATTGGGGATGCGGTGGCAATTGCCCAGCGTGAGGGCTGGCGGGCTGCCGCGGCAGGCGAGGCACCGCTCGTTGTGGGGCCGACCGCCACTGATGAGGAAGGTGAGGCATGAGCGCGCGACCGCGTCGATCGCGATCACTGATTGAGCAGCTGGGGTCAATTCTGGTTGCTTTCCAGGTGGTGTCGGTGTTCTGTGCCGGCATGGCGCTGTTCGGACTCAAGGCACTGCCGCCGGCGGTGGCGCTGGGCGGCACTGCCGGTTACATCGTGCTGATGATTGTGGCCGTGTTGACGCTGCGGCGCCCCTGGGGGAAGTGGTTTCTTTTGGGGCTGGAAATCGCGCTGATGCTGCTGGGATTTGTACACGGCTCGATGTGGGTTGTGGGCGGCATTTTTACGGCGCTGTGGCTGTGGTGTTTGAAAGCGGCCGCTGACGCTGAGCGGCGCCGTGCCTCGATGGACCAGGCTGCCGCTGAATGAAATGAACTTTGGTTACCGAGACGCGGTAGCGTGGTGACCAACAAATATCGACTATTGAGGAGCTGGAATGACTCAGACCGCCCCCGAAGCAACCCTTGTTTTGGTGAAGCCCGACGGTGTGCGTCGGAACCTGATCGGTGAGGTGATCGGGCGTATTGAGCGCAAGGGATACACCGTCACCGACCTCAAGATGCTGACCCCGTCGCGTGAACTGCTCACCGAACACTATGAGGAGCACGTCGATAAGCCGTTCTTTGCACCGCTGGTCGAGTTCATGATGTCGGGCCCGGTGGTTGCGATTCGCGTTGAGGGTAACCGTGTAATCGAGGGCTTCCGTTCGCTCGCTGGTGAGACGAACCCGACCACTGCGCGTCCTGGAACCATCCGCGGCGATCTCGGCCGTGACTGGGGCAGTGCGGTGGTTGAAAACGTCGTGCACGGGAGCGACTCGACGCTTTCGGCTGAGCGTGAACTGGGGCTGTGGTTCCCGGCCGAATAGTGCTCGCACAAACTGAATGAGTTTCAGCAGAAATGGCCCGTCAACTGGCGGGCCATTTCTCATTCCAGAGGCCGACTGTAGTGGCTGCATGTGGCGGTTAGGATGACCGGTAACAGCTTGGTCTTCAAAGGTGAGGACTTGGTCTTTAAAGGTGAGGAAACTGGGGGGATGCAGTCGCTGGCAATCATCTCGGGTGAGTTTTCTGCGATAGCTGGTCGACTCGATGGGGTGGTCGCCGAGCTAGGTGCTGCACAACGTGTGAGCGAAGCTGGGGCGTATGCACGAGACTCGATGCCGGCATCGCAGTCGGCGTCAAAACTTACGTCAGTGGTCGACAAGTTGGCTCGAGAGCTTCAGGAGTTCAAATCTGCATTGAGCGCAGACGGAGAGTCGCTGCGGGCCATTGAGGCTGACTTTGCTGCGGTTGACGAACTCAATCGAGAAGCGCTTTGGCGGCTGATGCCGTAGTGGAGGGGTGATGAACTGGGAGACGATAGTTAATTGGACACACGGGGCGTTGGGTCAAGCAGACGAGACGTGTATCCCGGCTCGTAACGCACTCGACACGTGCTCGGATGACTGTTTCGCCATCCGTACTGGGATGGAGTCAACGGGGCTTACAGCGGAGGCTTTCAAATCGCGGCTGCTTCAGCATGAGGCCAAGCTCGATGACTTTGTGGCCGCGGTATCGGAACTCATGATGGCCTGTGCGGCTGCAACCGACGGGGTGTGGGAAGTTGAGACGGCGGTGCTGGAATGTCGGCAGTTTGCCGAAATCAACGATCTGGTGATTTGTGCGGACGGAAGCGTGCAGATGGGGGCCAGATACGACGAATTGCAGATTGGGGTTACGAGTACGCCATCGCGTGTAGCAGTGAAATGCGATTCAAGAACTGATCAAAGCGTATGAAGCGCACGCTGAGCAGTTGCGTCAAATGATTGCCGAAGCGTGCGCACTTGCGGATGAGGTGGATGCCGAGTTTTGTTCGAGACTGTCGGCGCTCGAGCGTGACAGCGTTTCGTTGACCCGGCCAGGCAGCGATTTTGCTCCGGGTTTGCCTGCGGCCCCGCTCGCTGATTGGTCACCGACTGAGGTTTCGGTCTGGTGGGCGGCGCTCAGCGAGACCGAGCGGCGCACGCTCATTGAACACGACCCTGAGCTCTACGGAAGTCTCGACGGTATTCCTGCTGTGGATCGTGACCGGGCAAATCGGATGGTGCTGGATGAACTGCTCGCCGACCCTAAATTGCAGCAATATGATCAAGATCTGCAAAGGATCTATGAGGAACAGCTCGAAATCTATGAGTCCACTCGACACATTTACGGTGACGAGATGCAACCGCCCAGTCTGGAAACTGCGAAAGCTGAGTGGGTAAGAAGAAATCCCTACTATGCTGACGTGCTCGCCGTGCATGATGCGCTTGCTCGTGACCTGTCGCGTTCACTGCTGGTACTTGATTACAGCCACGACAACCTTGAAGTGGTTGTTGGTGTCGGTGATGTCGATCATGCAAAGAACATGGTTGTGCACACGCCTGGAATTTTGACTAACGCAAGAGGCGGGTTGCACAGGGGGCTCAAGGAGTTGGATATTGTCCTGAAACGGTCACGAAGTGCCGACGGGGAGCTGTCTGCTGGAGTGTATTGGATGGACTATGACGTGCCACAAACTATTGCCGGCGCGACTGACACTCGGCCCTTCACGGCGGGAGGAGAGCGCGCAAGTATTTTTCTCGAAGGCTTGCGTTCGGTGCGTGAGGCCAACGGCGCTGAGCTTTATTTGACAGCCTCTGGGCACTCCTTTGGGTCGACAAACACCGGAGTCGCTGTCGAGACTGTGAAAGTGGGAGCGGTCGACAACGTGGTCTTCTTTGGGTCGCCCGGTATGGGGGTCGAAGATGCGCGCGATCTCAATGTTGACCAGGGGCGGGTCTTTGCCTCGCTGATTCCCGGTGACGGAATTGGAGGTATTGGTGGTGGACATCCCACCGGGAACTTTGGGAATAACCCAATGAATGACGCCAACGTTAATCAGCTCGAAAACCGGGGCTCGCAGCCGCCAGGTGTGCCATACGGCTCGAAATTTATCGGAGAGAAGGAGCATGCTGACTATTTCACGCCGATTGATGGCACGGATTCTAATCCGATTATTGATGATTTCGCCAGGGTGATTCTAGGAGAAGATTAATGCGTGCTGGTGGTAAGTTCTGGTTGGCGTTGTCATTTGTGGTGGTGTTGTTGAGTGGTTGTGTGGTGAATACTCCGCCGGAGAATGCTGGCCGGATGTTTCCGGATAATAGTGGTTCGTTGCCGTTTGCGGAGCGGATGACGGGTGAAGAGTTTGTGGCGGAGTCTCGGGAATTGATTCGGGAGTTCAAGTTGCAGTTGGTTGCTGCTGGTGCGGTGGGTTGGGAAGATCCGGAGCCGGAGCAGTACACACTGTATCCCTGCGAAGGGAGTCGTGGTGCAAGTTTCGTGTCGACTCGAGTAGAGGAGCGTTTGGCTGAGCCGGTTGCGGTGGAGCCGATTTTGGCGGCTGCGCGGGATGTGTTTGAGTCGCGTGGTTATGTGCAGTTCAAGCAGAAGATTGCTGAAACTCAGCGCAGTGGCAAAGTGGTGAATCAATTCGCGTGGATTGATTCGGAGAATGGCATTACCGTGATCGCTGGGACGATTGAGGGAAGTCAAATGTACATTCGTATGTACACGGGTTGTTTGCCGGTAGATGATTTTTGGGCGTTGGCTTCGGTGGCGAATACGGAGCTTCCGACGCGGACGTGGCGGGAGCCGACGGTGACGAGGCCGTCTGAGTGATTGCGGGCCCTTGATGCTGCATCGACCACAGGCATCAGGTAGCAGCTGCGTCGGCAGATAACTTCTGCTGCTCGACATCTGCGATGGTTCGGTGCGTTAGTCTTGAGTGGCGCGATAAGCGCACGAGACTTCAGGGTCGCTCGAGGGTGGCCCGCCGCACCCCAGCGGCAACGCCGTGAGATGCGGCGCCAGCATTCCCGCAGCCCGAACTGCGGCACGAGATAGGTAGCCAGGAACGCGACGCGACTGGCTGCGAGGAGCACCGAACATGGTGGAAAATTCCACATCCAACCAGCCCGAAACCCCAGCAGATGAAACGGCACTGAACGGCGACAACGCTGCACCCGAAACGGCCGAAAACGCCAACGGCGAGCCCGTGACCGACCAGCCCGACCCGAACGCCGCAACCGAAGCACCCAGCGGCGAAGAAGCTGAACAGGCCGCATCCAAGCCTGAAGAAGCTGAAAACACTGCCAAGGCGCCGGAAACCGAGGCCGATAAGCCCAAGCGCGACCCGCGCATCCCCGAAATCATCACCACCCGCACGCTGTTCTTTTTGGCACCCGACCTGCCACCGCGTCCCGAACGCCCCGCCCGCCGCGACCACGACAGCAGCGACGACAACACCGGCGACCACGAATCGGGAAGCGGCCGCGGCCGCAGCCGCTCACGCCGCAACCGTCGCGGCAAGGGAAGCAGCAACACCTCCCACAAATCGGATGCAGACTCGCGCTCGAATGAGCAGCGCGACGACTCTGAAGACATCACTGAGCCGCAAAAACTGCACGGCTCAACCCGCTTGGCCGCCAAACGGCAGCGCCGCCGCGACAACCGCGACAGCGGTCGACGCCGCCCGGTAGTCACCGAAACCGAATTCCAAGCCCGCCGCGAAGCGGTCGACCGCAAGATGATCGTGCGCGCCAAAGACAACCGCGTGCAAATCGGTGTGCTCGAAGACAACGTGCTCGTTGAACACTACGTCGCCCGCAACGAAGACACCTCGCTCATCGGCAATGTCTACCTCGGCCGCGTACAAAACGTGCTGCCGAGTATGGAAGCCGCGTTCGTCGACATCGGCCGCGCCCGCAACGCCGTGCTCTACTCGGGCGAAGTTGACTGGGCGAAATCAAACCTCGGCGCCAACACCCCGCGCAAAATCGAAAACGCGCTCAAGCCCGGCGACAAGGTGCTCGTACAGGTCACCAAAGACCCGGTAGGGCACAAGGGAGCCCGCCTCACGAGCCAAATCTCCCTGCCCGGACGCTACCTCGTGTACGTACCCGGCAACACCCTCAACGGCATCAGCCGAAAACTGCCCGACACCGAACGCACGCGCCTCAAAAAAATTCTCAAAGAGGTGCTGCCGCAGGGCGTTGGTGTGATCGTGCGTACCGCCGCCGAAGGTGCCACGAAAGAACAGCTCGCGCGTGACGTCGAACGACTCATGAAGCAGTGGGAGTCGATCCAAAACAAAGCCAACGGTGGCCGCGCGCCGCAGACGCTACATGCCGAACCCGACATGCTCATCAAAATCGTCCGCGACGTATTCAACGAAGACTTCGACAAACTCATCGTTCAGGGCCAGTCGGAACTCGACACCATCAAGAGCTACCTCGGCCAGGTCGCACCCGATCTGCTCGACCGAGTCGAACGCTTTGACGGCGACGGCGACATCTTCTCGCACTACCGCGTCAACGAAATGATCGACCGGGCCCTCGCTCGAAAAGTGTGGCTGCCCTCGGGCGGTTCGCTGGTCATCGACCGCACCGAAGCCATGACCGTTGTCGACGTCAACACCGGCAAATTTGTGGGCTCTGGCGGCAACCTCGAAGAAACCGTCACCAAAAACAACCTCGAAGCAGCCGAAGAAGTGGTGCGTCAGCTGCGCCTGCGCGATATCGGCGGCATCATCGTCATCGACTTCATCGACATGGTGCTCGAATCGAACCGCGATCTGGTACTGCGTCGCCTCATCGAATGTCTCGGACGCGACCGCACCAAACACCAGGTGACCGAGGTAACAAGCCTCGGCCTGGTGCAGATGACCCGCAAGAAGATCGGTCTGGGGCTGCTCGAAACGTTCTCGGAGCCGTGCGAGCACTGCGACGGCCGCGGTGTGCATGTGCACGCCGAACCCGTACACCAGCCCGCACAATCAGGCGGCGGCAACCGCCAAAACCGGGGCCGACGCAACAAAAACTCCGGCCAGCAGTCGAAGTCGAAGCCGCAACAAAACGGCTCGACTCACGAAATCACCGACGACGCCCGCAACGCGCTCACGAAGATTGCCGCATCCACTATTGCGGGTGCAACACAAGACAGCGCCGAACCCAGCCAGGCAGCAATTGAAGCCTCGGCCGAGCGCCTGGCAATCGCCGCCGCCGCGGTAGTGAGTGGCAAGTCGCTCGAAGCCGCGGTCGCAGCCGCCGACGCGGTGGGTGATAGCGAACGTAGCGACAACAACCAGCGAAACGACAGCGCTAAGGATGCCGAGCGCAGCTCATCGCGTCGCGGCCGTCGCGGCCGCCGCGGTCGAAACGGAAACTCAGACTCGGGTGATGACAAGCGCCGCAACACGTCCGCTTCACGCGACAGCAAGCCGGACAGCGACACGCGTGAAACAGCCGCTGATTGCGGCACCGAATCGCAGTCACAAAGCAGCGAGCCGCCCGCAACATCTCCCGAGGATGCACAGCCCAAGCACAAGCCGCGCCGTCGCCGCGTGGTAGTGCAGCCGGCCACCGACAATAACGAGCCGTCGGAACGTGCCGCGCGTATCGCATCCATTAGTCTGCCCCTCGACGAGGTTGCTATCACCGCCGCTGAACCGGCTTCCGAGCCGGCTGCGGCAACGCTCGGCAGTCTCGACGCCGCACTCGATTCCTTGGTCAGCAGCAAACAAGAAGCAGCCAAGACCGAGTCGGTGCAAACGCCGCGGAAGCCGCGTCGGCGCATCACCACCGGTCCCATTTCGACCGATGACAGTGCCGCACCGGCGAGCCCGGTAACGGAGGCAGACGAAGGAAGTCGCTAACCAAGTGCGGCGCCGCAAAACCGAACCCGGTCAACGGTTGACGCGATTCTGTTCGCTGGGGTAAAGTAGGGCGCTGTTGCACGTTCGCTAACGGATGCATTGCGATCTCGTGGATGCCCGGCGCAGCGGACTTGGTACTTCCTCATCAAATGAGACGATTTGCCCACCTAAGTGCGTGGGCTGGAAGAAAAGGTAGCTGAAGTGGTATTCGCAGTTGTGCGCGCCGGGGCCCGGCAGGAGAAGGTCGAGGTTGGCTCGATCATCGAGATGAACCGTGTCGCTGGCGACGACAAGGGCCAGATCACTCTGCCCGCTTTGCTCCTCGTTGATGGTGACAAGGTCACCACCGACGCCGAAAAGCTGGCCAAGGTGAAGGTGACTGCTGAGGTTCTCGACGACCTCCGCGGCCCGAAGATCAAGATCATTAAGTACAAGAACAAGACCGGTTACCGGAAGCGCCAGGGGCACCGCCAGGAGCTCACCCGCGTCAAGGTCACCGACATCAAGTAAATCCCGAGGAGCTGAAAACTCATGGCAACAAAGAAGGGCGCGAGCTCGACCAAGAACGGTCGCGACTCGAACGCGAAGCGCCTCGGCGTGAAGCGCTTTGCCGGTCAGGTCGTTAACGCGGGCGAAATCCTCGTCCGCCAGCGCGGCACCAAGATCCACCCCGGTGTCAACGTCGGCCGTGGCGGTGACGACACCCTGTTCGCACTCGCTGACGGCGCTGTCGAATTCGGCGCCCGCAAGGGTCGCAAGGTCGTCAACGTTGTAGCGGTTGGCGAATAGTCACCAAAACCGGCTGCACACGCACCGGTAATCATTCCTGAAGAGGGGCGGAGGAGCATCCGCCCCTCTTCTCGTATTCTCATAACACTGAACGAAAGGATCGCCATGGTCACCTTTGTCGACGAAGTGACGCTCTATCTCAACGCCGGCGACGGTGGCAATGGATGCATGTCGATCCGACGCGAAAAATTCAAACCGCTTGCCGGGCCCGACGGCGGTAACGGCGGCGACGGTGGTGACATCG
Source organism: Gulosibacter sp. GYB002 (assembly GCF_036577665.1). Classification (NCBI taxonomy): domain Bacteria; kingdom Bacillati; phylum Actinomycetota; class Actinomycetes; order Micrococcales; family Microbacteriaceae; genus Gulosibacter; species Gulosibacter sp. GYB002. The sequence goes on from NZ_JARBDD010000001.1 coordinate 230,395, forward strand.
TGCTTGTCGCCGACAACAACGTCACCACACTGTTGAGCTACCACCACCGCGCTCACCGCCGCAGCGAATCTGGCGGGTTTGGGATGGGCGATTTTCGCAACGGCACGAAGGGCGCCGATCTAGAACTGCCGGTGCCGGTGGGAACCGTGGTGCGTGCCGAAGACGGCAGCGAACTGGCTGACCTGGTTGAGCCGGGCATGCGCATCGTCGTCGCCGAAGGCGGTGTTGGCGGTCTCGGTAATGCCGCGCTCGCCAACAGCAAACGCAAAGCGCCCGGTTTTGCGCTGCTGGGAACCCCTGGCGAAGAAGCGCGCGTCATTCTCGAGTTGAAATCGGTGGCCGATGTGGCGCTTGTGGGCTACCCCTCGGCGGGCAAGTCGTCGCTGATTGCAGCGATGAGTGCGGCGCGACCAAAAATTGCCGACTATCCGTTCACGACGCTGCACCCCAACCTCGGTGTGGTGCAGGCCGGTAACTCGCGCTACACCATCGCGGATGTGCCCGGTCTCATCGAGGGTGCTAGTGAAGGGCGCGGGCTCGGGCTCGACTTCCTGCGCCACGTTGAACGCTGCTCGGTGCTGCTGCACGTGCTCGACTGTGCCACCCTCGAACCCGGCCGCGACCCGATTAGCGACCTCGAGGTGATCCTCGCAGAACTTGCGGCCTACCCGGTGCCCGAGGGGCAGGTGCCGTTGCTTGAACGGCCAGCCCTCATCGCGCTCAACAAGGTCGATGTGCCCGAGGCTGCCGAACTTGCCGAATTTGTGCGGGGCGATTTTGAGGCCCGCGGCTACCGGGTGTTTGAAGTTTCGGCAGTGTCACATAAGGGGTTGCGCGAACTCTCATTCGCGCTCGCCGAGATCGTTGATGCCGACCGGGCGCAGCGTGCCGAAGCCGAAACGGTCAGGCCACGCATTGTGGTGCGCCCGCGTGCGGTCGACCACGCCCCGTTCCAGCTGCAGGTTGAAGGTGGAAGCTACGGCACCGTCTACCGCATCCTCGGCCGCAAACCGGAACGCTGGGTGGCGCAAACCGACTTCCAAAACGATGAGGCGGTCGGCTATCTCGCCGACCGGCTTTCGAAGATCGGGATTGAGGATGCACTCGTCAAGGCGGGTGCGCAGGCCGGGTCAACCGTCGTGATCGGCCCGGGTGACGGCATCGTGTTCGATTGGGAGCCGACACTCGCATCCGCCGCCGAAGTGATGACGGCACACGGCACCGACCCGCGTCTTGAAGAACGCAGCCGCCCCACCCGCGCCGAAAAGCGCGAGGAATACTACGATCGCATGGATGCGAAGGCGGCCGCGCGCGCCGAACTCGAGGCGGAGCGCAAGGCCGGGCTGTGGACCGGCGACGACGAGTAGTCATCGCGGCACGAAGAATTGGTTAGGATGGTTGCTATGTTCGAACAGGTTCTTTTTCAGGCTGCAGACACGATGGTTGTCGTTCCCGGCCACATGGTTTTCCCGCCGATTGTTTTCGGTATCTTGGCCTTCGCAATCATGATGGCGCTGATGGCTGTTACGTTCTCGTTCCGCAACATGTCGAAGGCACACCCCGAACACTCGCGTGTGATTCGTCACGAGCCGGTCGGTCACCCCGGCCAGCCGATCATCGAGTCGGGCGATCAGCACTAGTGCATCTGCGGTGGGCGCCGCGAAGCCAACCGCCCGACCCCGTATCGGGATCATGGGCGGTACATTCGACCCGATCCACCACGGACACCTCGTCGCGGCCAGTGAAGTGGCTCAGCACTTCGGCCTCGACGGGGTGTATTTCGTACCCACCGGTAACCCCTATATGAAAACTGGGGTTTCGGCATCCGAACACCGCTATTTGATGACGGTCATCGCCACCGCATCAAACCCGCGTTTCAAGGTCAGTCGCGTCGACATCGACCGGCCCGGGCCGACCTACACGATTGATACGTTGCGCGACCTGCGCAAACTGATGCCCGACGCCGAGTTTTACTTCATTACCGGGGCCGACGCGGTGGCGCAGATCCTCGAATGGAAAGATGCCGAGGAGATGTTTGAGATCGCCCATTTTGTGGCGGTTTCACGTCCCGGTCATGACCTGCCTGAACTGAATTTGCCACCCGAGCGGGTGTCGATGCTCGAGATCCCGGCGCTGGCGATCTCATCCACCGACTGCCGCGCACGCGTGGCCAGCGGCAAACAGGTTTGGTACCTGGTGCCGGATGGTGTGGTGCAATACATCACCAAAAATTCGCTCTATGTGGGTGACGCTGCCGACGCGGCCCAGCCCGCCGCAAACAACGAACCTGAGGAGATCACAACCGTATGACGGCCACTGACCGCGCACTCGAACTCATCCGCACCGCCGCAGCTGCGGCAGATGAGCGCAGCGGATTCGACCTTGTTGGCCTCGACGTGAGCGAAAACATGCCGCTAACCGATGCGTTTTTGCTGGTTTCGGGCCGCAATGAGCGCATGGTGCTTTCGATTGCCGACGAGGTCGAGGATCGGCTGCGCGTCGAGCACGGCCAAAAAGCGCTGCGTCGAGAAGGGCTGCAGCTGGGACGCTGGGTGCTGCTTGATTTTGGTGACATCGTGGTGCACGTGTTCCACGAAGAAGACCGCCTGTTTTACGGGCTCGAGCGCATCTGGCGTGACGCGCCGGTGATTGACCTGCAGCTCGATGCGAATGAGCAAGATGATGCACAGGATGCATCGGGTTCAGCCGGCCAGGCGGAGGGAGACACAACCGCATAGGCTTCCGCGGGAATATACCCAAGGGGGTATTGTTTTCTCTGGTAGTGACTACGAGCGGGGGAGTGGTGAACGAGGTCCAATCCACGCGCAGCCCCTGGTGGGGTTTGCTGCTGCTCGGTGCTGCGGTCGGACTCGCCTCGGGAATGTTTGGGGTCGGCGGCGGTATCATCATCGTGCCGGTGCTGGTGTATTTGTTTCACATCGATCAGCGGATCGCATCCGGTACCTCACTTTTGGCGATCGTGCCGACCGCGCTGGCCGGGGTGATTGCTTATGGGATGCACGGCAACGTCAATATTTTGTTGGCCGCGCTGATGGCGATTGGCTCGGTGGTGGGCGCGCCGGTGGGGACGTGGCTGCTGCAGCGGTTGCCGAAACGTGCCTTGCAATTGAGTTTTATGGCGTTTTTGGTCGTGATCATCGTGTCGCTGTTTTTGGTGATGCCGAACCGCGAGTCGGAGATCTACCTCGATGTGGCACTAGGGGCACTGCTGGTGGTGCTTGGTTTCGTGGCGGGTGTTGCCTCGGGCCTGTTCGGTATTGGCGGTGGTGTTGTCGTGGTGCCACTGCTTGTGCTCGTGTTTGGGGCGAGTGATCTGGTGGCGAAGGGTTCATCGCTGTTGATGATTATTGCCACGGGGCTGTCGGGCACGATCGCGAATGTGCGGCAAAGAAATGTTGATTTGCGGGCGGCCGCGTATATCGGTGTGGCGGCGGGGCTGCTGACACCGGTGGGGTCGCTGATCGCTTCGACGCTGAGCCCGTTTGCCGCGAATGTGGCGTTTGCGGCGTTCCTGGTGCTGGTGATTGTTCGGATGGGCTTCGATGTGTGGCCGCGAAAAAAGCCGGCCTGATGCGAGGATTTGCATAGTTGCAGCGGCCGGGATATATTTGTGAGGTTGCTTCGGCACGGGCCTGTGGCGCAGCTGGTAGCGCACCTGCATGGCATGCAGGGGGTCAGGGGTTCGAGTCCCCTCAGGTCCACTCTCAGCAAGTCCCCGACTTCGGCTTAAACTAGCGGAAGTCGGGGGCTTTCATCTTTCCTGAAAACACGCCGTGCCCACATTTTGCCCACATTTCCTACGAAACAAGTTTCCGCAGGCGGTCATCCAAAGCATGAGCTACAGCGTCGAGGTCGGTATCAAAAAGATCAGCGTATTGATCAAGTGTCATCGCTGCCGATGCGTGCCCAAGCATCCGCTGAACCGCCTTGACATTCGCGCCAGCAGACACCGCCAGCGACGCGGCAGTGTGGCGCAAGTCATGCGGAGTGATCTCGGGAAAGTGTGGGTCGGATTCCTGGCACGCTTTCACTGCTGCGCCCCACCACCCCTTACTGAGCTGTTGCCGCCGGATCATCCCACCGGTAGGGCCTTGCCAAACAAGAACCTCAGGTAACGCGCGCGGCACCATCGCGAACACCGATGGAGGAACCGGCACGCTACGCAGCTCATGAGTCTTGGGTGTGCCGATCTCGAAACTGCCCTTCACATATGATGCTGAGCGTTCCACAGTGACACGGCCACGTGCCCGGTCAACATGTTTACCTTGTAGCGCGATAGCTTCACCCCAGCGGAGGCCGGTGGTTGCGAGGAACCACACGAAGGGTTCGTATCTGCCGCATTCGGTAGCGAACGCGGTGAGTTGTTCCCAGGTGAGGTATGCGTGTCTGCCGCGTGTTTTTCGTGGGAGCGGGAACCCTCGGGCGGGGTTGGTGCGGATTAGTTGGTCGTTGACTGCGAGGTCGAGGATGCCCGCAAGGATGTCGTGTGCGCGTCGCGTGATCGTTGGGGAACGGCGTGTGGCGAGTTCTGATACCCATGCTTGGAGCTCGGATTTACGGATGGAGCTAACCGCGCGGGCGCCCCATGTGGGGTTTACGTGTGTGTTCCACGTGGATTCGAGCGATGCGAGATAACTCGGCTTCAGCCCGGCCTTGAGTGTGATCCATGTTGCGTGAAGATCGCCAACGGTGGTCTTGCCGGCTGACGGGTCGATGTAGGTGCCGTCTCGGATGGCGGCGGTGTTGCGGGCGGCCCATTCTTGCGCGGCGCGCTTGGTTTTGAAGCCGCGTTTATCGGTCTGTGTGCCGTCAGGTTTGCGGTAGCGGACACGGTAGCGGGTGCCGGTTTTGGTGGTGTAGCTGGTGATGGTGGCCATTAGGTGTGGGTTTCGTAGTGGGCGAGTGCGGCTTGATAGTTGCGTGGTTGGCTGAGCCAGGCGCGGAGGATGGCGGGTGTCACGGCGAGGTGGTGGCACCATTTTTCGGGGTTGTGGGGCCAGATGCGGGCGCATTCGACGATGGCGTCGATGGTGATGAGCCGGTTGGCGGCCCATTGGTCGGCTTCGCGTTCGGTGCGTGGTGTGGATTGGTGGTGGCCGTATCGGTGGTGGCCGAGTTCGTGGGTGAGGACGCAGCGTTCTTCGATCCAGGTGAGGTCGGCGCGTAGCTGGATGTGGTGGTGGCTGGGGTAGTAGCGGCCGAGATCTGGCAGGTCGGGGATGTGGTCTACGGTGACGCCGGTTTCATGTGCGTGCTCGTGCGGGTCGAACATGTCGACCAGTATCGGGGCAGCCTCCGACAATTCTGGCTACTGCAGGAGCAACGTGGTTGGGTCGTATTCGTCGACGAGTGTGGGGGTGACAGATTCGTCCCAGCACAGTGCTTGGAAGTCGGCTGCGAAACGTGTCCCTTCTTCAGAGGTTGTATCGAAGTCGTAGACAGCGACGATCTTGGTTTGCTCTGCTGAGAGAGGGGTGGTTCGCCCGTCAGTGTCGATGGTGCCGTTGTGGCGCAGGAAGCCGCGCACATTCGTGAGCCAACCGCTAAGCCGGTCGATAGAGACCTGTGGATTCATGTTGGTAAGCGAAAACGCGCGGGTGGCGAGGCTCTGGTCGGTGCTAGCAAGCAGCGAGTCGAGCCGCATCAAGCCCGGCGTGGCTCGTCGGAAGAAGCGGATTGGCTCGTCGTTGTAATGGCGCCAAGCAGTGTTTGTTCGCGCGAATTCAGAATCCAACTGGTGGATACGGTTCACTAGGCGCGTACGCGACTGTGGGCCTCGCTGCTCGCGTCCGCTCACGAGTTGGTCGTAGAGCAGCTTGGCGCCCTGTTCCGCTGACTGCGCGAGGAGTGGGGTTGGCGGTGAAAGCTGGAGGATGTTGTTAAAGATCTCGCGCATGCGTTCGACGTCATCGACAAACAGACTGGAGGCGTGGACACCTGCGAGTTGATCGGCCGCTTGGTTTGCGTTACGTACTCGGGTGCCGAGACGAGCGATGGGCGCTGCGGTTAGAAGTCGCTGGTTGCCGCGATCGGAGTCGGTGGTGATGAGGTGCCAGTCCATGCCGTCATTGCCGACGAGCACGCCGATGTTAGTGAACTCGCCGCGTGCAACGTCTGGGACGAATCGGAGTACCCAGGATTGGTAGAGCATGGTTCACCTCTTTCTGATGGTTTCGGCGCGTTGGTAAAGTCTGGAGATCACGTCGGGGAGTCTGGTGTTAATGAACCAGCCTAGAACCCCGAGATCATAATTGGGGATTTGCCATTCGACTGGCACGGCACAGATTGCGTTGAGGATCTGTTCGTGTGTGACTGTGCTGAGCCCGATAGCCGCTACTTCGAGTGCATCTGGTGAGAGCAGTTCATCGTCTGGGCGCTCGTTTGGTTCTCTGACTTTCCGCTGCAGAAGGTCCGGGGTCCAGTCGAAGGCTTCGGTGTAGAGCCAGAGTCCGTGGTCGAATGACCAGATGGAGTGATCGTTTGCCGCATCGTAGAGCCATTGATCATCGAATCCTGCGAATAGATCCCACATGGCGGCAAGGAGCGCTTGCCGGTTGGCGTTATCGTCATCGGTGTGATGCTCGAAGTGGTTTGTTTTTGATTCGATGGCGGTGGGGACATGGTAGGAGGCATGCCCGATTAGGTCGTGGTGGAGTCGTATTGGTTGGCCGTACCACTGGGCGGGTGTGCGCCAGGCGTTGAAGAGGTCGGCACTCACGCGGACAAGTTCTGCTGTTGGGGTGGGGGCATTGACCGACCGCATGAACCGGTTGATGATGACGTCGTTGGCGAGCGCTCGTGCGCCATGTGGGCTGTTGGGAAGCTTGATCCACGCGAACTGTTCGTTATCGAGCAGCCCGTTGAAGCAGCCTGATCCGGAGTCTTTGGCGGCTTCGCGTGGGTTGAGGAGGGTTCTTGTGGCGGTAGCGCGAGGACGCGCTTCGACAGCCTCTACCCAGTCTTTGAGGGACTGCATGTCTACGCGCCGTCTTTTTCGCTTCGTGCGTTGTTGTCGGCATTGATCATGCGTCCGGTTAGCCACAGGAATCCAGACAGCAGGGCGGTGATGCCGGACGCAAGCACGACTGTGAGTACATAGGTTCCGGCGCCTGTCGAGTAGGTGAAGATGAGCGTGATGGCGGAGATGATGAAGATCACGCCTGCGAGTTGGAATGTGCGGGCCATTTAGATGTCTCCTTCGTCTTGCACGCGGTCCATGCGGTGTTCTGTGTCGTCGGTGAGCGCGGCGTAGGGGAGCGGGTCTGTGTGGAGGCCGGTGACCGGAGCGAGTGGCGTGCTAGGGCTGTGCGATGGGCCGGTGTGGTCGTCTTGTTCGCGCAGTGTGGCGCGGTGTAGGAGCTGCGTAAGCAGAGCGGAATCACTCGCCGACTCAAGCGCGGTTTGCGTGTCCGGCCAGTCGAGCTCAACACGGTCAATCCAGCCGGCAGCTATCAGTGCGTGTGCGAGTGAGACGCCGGCCGCCTTAGAGATAGAGGACACCATCTCGATCGGCAGCGGCGTTTCGTTGCGCCGCCGGTAGTAGGTAGCGCGCGACGCGCCGCAATGATCAGCAAAATCGCCAGTGGTGGAGAGCTGGCTGCGTGCTGCTATCCAGCTCTCAAAGGGTGTTAGTTCTCCACGCTTCATGGCACCAATTGTGTCGCACTTGTGAGACGTTATGTAGTCGTTACGCGGCTCACAGCTTTGTAGGAAGTCTCATAAGTGAGAACAAATGTTCGGAACAGGTGTTCGAATGAGATTTTGCATGCTATGCTCGCTATGCAATAGCACAAATGAGATTAGGAGTCGCGTAAATGACACCAACCATTAGGATGCGCAGTGGGTGGCTGAAGCGGCAGCGAGAGCTCACACGCCTCACGAGCGTCGATGACCAGGCCAAGCTGCTTGGTGTTTCTCGAGCGAGTATCTATCGGATAGAGGGCGGTGACGCCCCTAGCCCACAGTTCATGGCATCGGTCTGTTCTCTATACCGAGTTGGGCTAGGCGAAGCATTCGAGATCATCAACGACCCACGCGAAGAAGTAACAGCATGAACGCTCTAGCCGATTTTTCGACGAAGATGCGTCATGACGTGTGGTTCAGCTGCGACCCACTTGGGCGGGTCTATAGAAATGATGCGCACTTGAAGCACGGTGCCAGCGTCAAGCAGTTTCGTGAGTCCAACAGCCTTCTGTTTGTTGACGTAGCCAATTTTCGCGCCATCGCTGTAGATAGCGATCGCGTTCGGGTCGTGCTCGTTGTCGGGTTCTCGAACAAATTCGGCAGGGCCGAGCTTCGCAGCATTGGGGTAGTGCTGGTCTCCACGTACACGACTAGCCCAAACGCCAATACGACGAAGGTAGCGGTTCTGGACGTTCACCAGTTTGCCGCTAGTGTCTTCGGTCAGCCACTCTGCACCTTGGTAGGTAGTGAAATGCAGCGGTGGCAGTCCGTCGTTATTGGGCACGAGCAGCTCCTTGGCCAGGTCATCACCGAGGTAAACCGACTCGTGTCGGTTGTCCTCATGTGTATGCCGATTCGGACGGTCACTGATATCGCGTGCTGGATTTGCTGTGCCGTCATCACGCAACGAGGGTTTCTTGGGTTCTGGCGAATTGAAGATGCGGCGGATGCTGTCAAAGAGTCCCATGACAACAAGGTAGCCGTTTGTGGTGACGCGCCCACACTTACTCAGGGCAAAACAAACGGGGAGGGCAGATGAACCTCCCGGCTGAACAGCAGTACCTCACTGACGAGCAGCTCGCTGAACGCATCCCGGCCATGACCACCAGCTGGTTAAAGAGTGCGGCTGGGCGGCGTGGTAAGGGGCCGCGATTCACGGTTGTGAACCGGCAGCGGCTCTATTGCTGGGCTGACGTTTGCGACTGGCTCCGTAGCCAGGCAACCGATCAGACCGACCGATTCGGCGAACGCCGCCAATAAAGAATGCCCTCGTACCTACGTGCATAGGACGAGGGCCAGACAAAGAAAGTCAAACAATGTCTACAGACATTCTACCATTCCAGTTCGAGTCGCACGAAGTACGCGCGCTCATGATTAATGATGAACCGTGGGTCGTCGCGGCAGACGTATGCCGCGTGCTTGAAATTGGCAACCCGTCCCAAGCGCTAACTCGTCTCGATGAAGACGAGGTCACCCTCATCTCAAATGAGGGTCGCCAAATCAACGCCGTAAATGAGCCTGGGCTTTACTCACTGATCCTTGGCTCGCGGAAGCCGCAGGCGAAGGCGTTCAAGCGCTGGATTACCCACGAGGTCATTCCATCTATCCGTAAGACCGGCGGATACGGACAGCGACTCGCGCTGACCGATGAGGAGATCGTCGCTCAGGCGTTGCAGATCACCACTGCAAAGGTGATGCAGCTCGAAGCGAAGGTTGAGGAAGACAAGCCAAAGGTTGAGTACGTCGATAGCTTCGTCGCTGTCGAAGATGACGTGCTCATAATCAGAGACGCCGCGCAAGTCCTCGGGGTGAAAGAGTCCGAACTGCGTGACGCGCTCACCAATTGGGGTTGGGCGTACCGCAAGCATGTCGGGCAGCGCTGGTCAGACTCGCATGGCCGCATGATCGATGTTTATGAGTGGCGCGCCTACGCCGAGCACGCGGACAAGTTCCAGCTTCGTCCGCAGCACAATGCGCCACGTCATCACAACGGGCAAGTGCGTCAAACACTGTATGTGCGTGCGTTCGCGCTCGCGAAGATCGCTGAACGGCTCGGTGTCGAGCCCGAACACCTGATTGATGAGGTGGCGTAAGTGGGAACCAAGTCGATAAGACTCACCATCGGTCAGCAGCCAAACACGGAGAACAAAGCAAAACTCGCTGCGCTGCTGCGCGAATTCGACTCTGCGCCAGACGGCTACGAGCTGGCGTACGACAAGGTAGAAGAAATCCAGCGGGCCATGCTCACCGCCGCGATAAAGCTGGCGAACGCTGAGCATGGGGCCACGGTGCAGAGCTACTACGACGAACTGCGACAGCTCGACTACATCCGCATGGGGATCAGTGAGTGGATTCTGGAAAATAACGGACTCATGGCCGAGGAGGACCGCTGATGAACATCTTCGATCGTATCCGTGCGGCCCGTGTCCGGCGCCGTCTCACCCGTCATCTCGCTACCGCTGACATGACCACCCGCCGAGACCAGCGGGCCGCTGAGCGGCTGCGTGACGAGATCGACGCTATCGCGAAACGGGAGGCGATCCGATGACCCGTATTGATTGGTTTTGGGGCGTGGCCGCGCTCGTGTCCACGATCTTCGGGCTGGCCGCGCTGTGGATCAACCCGAGTAACCCGGCGTTGGTGGTCATGTCGCTCGCGGGTCTCGCGTGGGTCATCTACCACGCTGACGCGCTCGACGAACTCATGCACGGCGAAGACGCTGACAGAGAGGGCACCGCCAAATGATCGTGCCCACTTACATGCATCAGATCGAGCCAGACAAAGCAGGACGGCCGCTTTACAAACTCGACGCGGCCCACGTACTCGCTGGCTACGACTTCCCAATCTCGGGAGACCGTATCGCGCGGTTCAGGGCCACGCACCAAGACGTCACACCACCACCTGTCCACGACGAGCTGGACATTCTCGAATATTTCAAAACAAGAGGCAAAGCATGATCACCGGACAAAGCATCGTCGACGCTGACGCGCCACGAGAAGAATGGATCGCCGCCCGCTCAGAGGGCGTTACCGCATCCGAAGCACACGCCATCGCTACCGGCGGGCGTAAAGCCTGGGTCAAGATCCTCGACGACAAACTCAACGGATCAACCTTCCGGGGCAACAAGCACACCCGGCGCGGCAACGAACGCGAAGCGATCCTCGTCGATTTCGCAGCCACTATCGATCCGTCAATCGAACCGAACTCGGCACTGTGGGCCGACGCGCACGACGCCAGGTTTCGGGCCACACCAGACGGTATCGGCGACGACGTGGTAGCGGAAGTCAAATCACACGCGCACGGCCACGACCTCGGCATGATCCCTCCCGAGCATCGATCACAGATGCAGTGGCAAATGCTCGTCACCGGGGCATCACGCGCGCTGTATGTGCGGGAAGTGATGGACAAGGACGGGCAGGGACCGCTTACCGACCCGGACTGGCAGTGGGTAGAACGCGACGAAGAACACATCGCTTGGCTACACGACCGCGCGCTCGAGTTTCTGGCGTGGTGGGATGCCGACTGCCCAGAGACAGACGATCTTGACACCGCCACCGAGAGCGCACTCGCACGCTGGATCGACGCGAAACGCGATCTCGACCCGATTGCGAAGATCGAAAAAACCGCGAAAACCGAACTCACGAAGCTGCTGAAGCGCCGTGACCACTCAAAGTTCGGGGTGCAGGTGCAGGGCGCCTCGGGAGGGGCAATGCTAACGGCCGCGTCTTGGAACCGTGTCTTGGACGAAACCAAGCTCACCGGCGCCCAAAAGTCCAAGCTGCAAGTGCTACGCGAGCAGGTAGACACCGCCGTGACGGCGTGCGAAGCGTACGAAGAAGAACTCCGTGCACAGTACGGCGTCGATTGCCCCACTGGGGCACAATCACTGCGTTTGGCTGGAGGTGCGCGATGACTCAGGCAGCAACTCTCGCGGAGATCTCGGCAATCGTGCTCGCGTCCGGCCAGTGGGCCGGAGTGGGGGAACCCGAGTTCTCGATAGACGGCCGGGACTGGGCGACGGTATTCATCCCGACTGACACCAATCGGCACCCGAGGTTCGCGCGTGCGACCGTCCACCGCATGGAAGCGGTACCGACGACGGTGACGATCTCTTGGGACGAATCGCTACCGGCTGACCCTGAATGGCAGCGTCTGTGGTTCGCGAAGCCTATGGCCATGTTTGGCGCCCGCGCGCTGCGAGCGGCATATCGACGCGCGTTCGGCGACATCGTAGAAGTCGTCCCGAACCCTGCCGAGGGTGACGACGCGCCGACACTACCGGATGCTGACGAGCCTGCACCGGATTGGAGCGCACGCATCCAGGCAGCGGAATCTCTCGAAGCACTCGAGCAGCTCGGCAAGGACATGAAAAAACAGCGGGCATTCACGACCGTGCTCAACCGCGAGTGGAAAGCACGCAAGGCCGAGCTCGCCGCCCCGCAGCGGGAGCTTGCCGAAAGCATGGCGGCGCTCGCTAAGCAGGTAGCGGCGGACGAGCATGCGCGACACAAGCGACCGACGCCACTGGTCATGGCAGGCACCAGGAGGCAGCGATGAGCGACATCGACCCGATGACTGGGGAAGTGGTACAGCGTCCGCTCGAAGTGGTGGCTGTGGATATTGCCGCACTTGATGAGCAGGAACTGGCGCAGTTGTTCCCAACCCCGGTGCAGGCAGCAGGCGCGCTCCTCAAAGCACGTCAAGCAGTGGCACGCGCACCGTACGCGCTGCGCAAAGCGAAAGAGAAACTCCGGGCGGCGGAACGTGATCTGAAGCTGGCGATTGCTCGCGCGACGTTAGAGCTCGCCGAACAGTTTCAGGGCATGTCGGTGTCGGAACGGTCGAAGCTCGCAGAAGCCGACACGCGAGTGATCGACGCGCGTGAAACCGCCGATATGGCGTGGATCGAACTCGAATATGCCAAGGACTGGGACCGTGCCCTGGGGCGTGACGTAGAGCTGCTGCGCAGCGTGAACGCAAACATGCGAGCGGAGACGAAATGATGCTTGAAGAATTAGTGGAACGTGAGGGCCTCGACCCGGAGGGTGTGCAGCGATACCTCAAGGAACTGACATTCGCTCATGAGCTTGGCCGTCGGGAAGACCCGACAGCCATCGTCAACGTGCGTCGGGCGTGGCCGTCACGGTTCCGCCAAGACAACGCTTACCAGCACGAGACGCACCGTGTTCGGTCTCTGCTCTCGGGGGTCGCGTCATGACCAAAGGCATTCCAGCTAACGTGCGCCAAATCGTGGAGTGCCGCTCACGGGGCATCTGCGAGGGCTGTAACGCAGCGGCAGCAACCGAGATGCACCATCGACTGTTCCGGTCGCGTGGCGGAGGCCACGAGGTCGCCAACCTCATCCACTTGTGCGGGTGGGGTAATCACACCGGCTGCCACGGCATCGCGCATTCCGGGAAACAGGGCGAAGCAAACGGATGGGCGCTGCCGTCATCCGTCGACCCCGCCGACGCTCCCGAAAACCGGCCGATCTGGGACGGCCTTGGTTGGTGGCGACTCGGCCAAGACGGCAGCAAGACACCATGCAAGGAGAACAACCGATGAGCGAGATGCCGAAGTACGCGACAACCTACGTCACGTATTACCGGGACGTGTTCGGCCCAGGCCGGGGCGTGCTCAAGGTGGGACGTGCATGGCGACAGCACCGCATCTGGCTCCAGGTGCGCTACGGAGCGCACCTCATCCTGGACGTACGCGGCACTGACGCCACCTGGGAACGTGAGGCACTGCGTGAACTGGCGGTGTGGTTCCCGAAAGCATTCCGACATGAGAACGACGCCTACGGGATTCTGCCGTTGGGCAGAGGCTGGACAGAGTGCTTCATCGTTGACGAATACGACTTGAACTTCGCTGTCGACCGAATCATCGATGGCTTCGCGAAAGGGAATGATCGCTGTGTCACGGCGTCCGAGACAGAGAGCAATATCGGCGCAGGATCTCGCGTCACCAGAGTTTCTGAGGATCCCGCACGAGGTGAAACCGACAGCGATCGGGCTGTGGGTGCACACCGACCCGTGGGGGAGACGAGCGATGATCCCGGAACTGATCGCGGCGGATGTGTACCCGGGCGAAGCAGCGACGGATCGGATACTCGAGCACCTGCTGATCCTGGAGGAGTGCGGGTTCCTCAACCTGTACCAGGCAGACGACGCCGAGTGGCTACAACTCACCAGGCCGCTCAAGACCGACCAGAGGGGCGCGGAAACGGATTGCCCGGCCCCACCACAACCAGATCGCGAAGTTTCACGAAAGTTCATGGCTGTGGGGAGAGCGGGCGAGCGAGCGCGAGAGCAGATGCGGGAAGAGCGCAGAGTGCGGGATGCGCGGTGGGAGCGAGAGCGCGAGCCAGAGCGAGCGGTGATGCCCGAACGTCCGTTGTTGCTGAATGCCCCGCCGATTGGGTGTCGAGAGCATCCGAACGGGCACGACAAGGCTTGTGGGCCTTGCAGGGACGCTCGCCTCAACCGGGATTTGTGGATCGAAGAGCGGGTGTACGAACGCAAACTGACCGACTTCTACGAGCAGGAGGGGGTGTCGTATGTCGATGAAGAACCATTCTGAGCTGATGACGGTGCCGGTGACGATGCCGTCGAAGGTGTGGGGGAAGCTGGCCAGGATCGCTGACCGTGACGGCTGCAAGGTGCGGGATCTGGTGGCGACGGCGGTGAAACGCATCATCGACGCCGATGGTGTGTGTGCCGAGGATGAGGCGTATCGGCGTGCGATTGACGCGGTTACTCGTGGCTGGGACGACCGGACAATCGCAGAGCAGTTGCGTGTGCCGCGTGTGAATGTGCGTGCGTGGCGGGAGCAGGCAGGAATGAAAGCGTGCCGGCTGGGGTACGGGGAAGGACCGATTTAGGGATGGCTGGAGAAACGAATCTGACGCTGGTGGGGAACCTCACTGCGGATCCGGAGTTGAGGTATACGCCGAATGGTGTGGCGGTCGCGAACTTCACTGTCGCGTCGACGTCTCGGGTGTTTGATCGGCAAGCAGGTGAGTGGCGTGATGGTGACGCGCTGTTTCTGCGCTGCACGGTGTGGCGTGAGTTTGCCGAGCACGTGGCCTCGAGCGTGCAGCGGGGAGCCAGAGTGATCGTGCAGGGGCGGTTGAAGCAGCGCTCGTACGAGACCGAGCAAGGTGACAAACGCACCGTGATCGAGCTGGAGGTGGAAGAGCTGGGCCCGTCGTTGCGGTATGCGACCGCGCAGGTGACGAAGGCAGGCGCAACCACGTCTGGGAGTGGCTGGGCGGCCGCTGGAGCATCGAGCAGCGCGCCCGCGTCTCCTAGCCAGGGCCAGGCCTCGTGGACGGCGCAGCAGCCGCCACAGGCCCCGGAACCTAGCCAGCAGCAGATGTTCAGCGACGAACCACCGTTTTAGGCGACGACACCCGAGAAAGAGACAAACAAATGGAATTGAAAGACGTGCACCCCGCTGAAGTGCAGCCGGGGGACGGGAGCACGACGTGAGCGGCTGGGCGGAGGGGCCAGGCGGCGGAATGCTGACCCGGCTGATCGCGGAGGCATTCGCCAGAGCGGACGACGAGCGAGAGGACGAAGACCGGTGAGTGAGGTGTCGGGCTATCTCTACGCCCTGCGTGACGAGGCCGGGAAAGCCGCCGAGAACCTGCGCCGCTGCACGGCCTTGGTGGAGCGAGAGCTTGCTGAGGCGAAAGGCACGCTGGATCGGCTGGAGAGAATCGCGTCGAAGGCTGAGCTTGCGGCAGAGCTTGTCGCGGCCTCCGACCTTGAACCGAACATGAGCGCTCTCGTGCCGCCTGAGTCGGGCCTCACGCGTATCGAGAAGGAACCGATGTCTAGAGAAAGCAAAGATGGCATGTGTGTGATGTGTGGCGGCAAGGGCGAAACCTGCGGGCAGCCATGCCCGAAATGTGGTGAAACCGGCGTAATGAAAGACGGTAAGTATATGCGACTCGAAAACTTCAACGGGTACACGCTCGAATCACACGGTGGCCCACTGCCCACCGTCGAGGGGAAGAGCGAAGGCATCGTCGGTTGGGACCCGGCGAAAGTGCAGTGCTACGAATGCCACCGCACCATGACTGGGCCATCCCCGATCTTGGTGATCCAGTGGGCGCTCTTCAACACGGACAGTGGCTTACCTGGGCGGCGCTGCGCCGAGTGCTGGATGGCAGCCGGCTGGAAGTATTCCGTGGCGCACGACTGGAAGCAAGTGCCACCAAGATCGAAACAGTAACCAGTCCAGGCGAAGAACAGGGGGAATGGCAGACCTCATGACCAGCACCGAGGAACTCTACGAACAACTGCAAATCCTGCACCAAGACGCGCTCCACAAACTCATCACTTTCAGGCTCGACGAAACCTGGAAAGGACTATCCCAGATCGAACACATCATCACTCAGGCCGAGTACTACGCAACGCGCGCCTGTGTAGACGTGTTCAAACACCACCTCGACGAAGTGAAACAGCGACTCGCAGCCGAAACAAGCCCTGGAAACGGCGCGTGACTCGCCACCGAAGGGCGCTATCCACAACCACTTAAGGAAATGAAACAAATGGAATTGAAAGACGTGCTCCCCGATGACGTGCAACCGGGGGACGGGAGCACGACGTGAGCGGCTGGGCGGAGGGGCCAGGCGGCGGAATGCTGACCCGGCTGATCGCGGAGGCATTCGCCAGAGCGGACGACGAGCGAGAGGACGAAGACCGGTGAGTGAGGTGTCGGGCTATCTCTACGCCCTGCGTGACGAGGCCGGGAAAGCCGCCGAGAACCTGCGCCGCTGCACGGCCTTGGTGGAGCGAGAGCTTGCTGAGGCGAAAGGCACGCTGGATCGGCTGGAGGGCATCGCGTCGAAGGCTGAGCTTGCGGCAGAGCTTGTCGCGGCCTCCGACCTTGAACCGAGCATGAGCAGCGACGAACCACCGTTCTAGGAGAAACGAATCATGAATCTAGACAACATTAAAGAACCCGCCAGCGAGTTCCGGCGCATCGTCACTGAGCTACGTGAAGACCAAACCGGCCCCGACATCGGCATGACCCGCGCGCCGCGCTTCTACCAGATCATGCGCGATGTGTGGCGACGCGACGACGAAGGAGAACTTACATTCTGGGACGTAGACGACGGCCCTTATGATCGGCACTGGGTAGACGAGCACTACAACCTCAGCACCGATATCAACGCGCTCGACGATGACGAGCTGGAGGAGCTAGTAGAACGCGAAACTGATCTATTTGCATGTCGCATGAGTCGGCACCGCGAACCGGACGAGGACCTGGTGTTTCTCACGAGGAAAGCGGCAGACCGAGAGCTTCAGTATCGGCCACGGCGCGGGGAGAACGCATGTTCGTATTCAAACTATGTGTGGCATTCGCCTGACCTTGAAAACCTCATTGTTCTCTTATGTTCGCTTGATCTTGACAGGTCTGTGTTGCGGTTCAAGGGGGAAACCAACCCGGGTAATGATGCAGGGGGAACGCGCGCCAATCACTGTGACCGACGAAATGATCGACCGCGCAGCACGGGCACCGAGCTACGAGATGACCGTGGAGAAGTGGGACGACCTCACAACGTGGGAAATCAACCGATTCCTGAAGGGTGCAATGGTGGCATTGGAGGCAGCGCTGGGGGAACACATTTGCCACCAGCCGTCGGGCTATAAATGCATCCACTGTGGTGCACCGGCGGGGACATTGTGGGGCCGGTATTGGTGCCCGGATTGTGACTCGATGCGCCTTGCAGTCCTAAATAAACAATTCTTTGAGTTCCAAGCGGCACTAAGGGGTGAGCAGAATGATGAATGAAGCCACTATTGGGCGATTTACCTGGGACGGCATCGAGTACGAGATTGACTGGCCTTTCGAATTGGATGATGAATCAACGCGGTCGGATTACGGGGTGATCTATCGAGATGGTGAACAGGTCGGTGAGGTCTGCGTCAAATTCGGTGAGGCTTTCGAAACCAAAGATGACGTCATAGATGCCGCTATCGAAGCGATCATGGCCGGAGAGGTGGACGATGCTTAATACGTACGCGCCCAAATACAGTGTGGAGCGGTTTAATCGTCGCTGCTGCGCACGGTGCAAGACACCGTACTGCTGCGCGAACCAGAGCTGTTACTGCCACATGAAGTACACCAAACAAACCAGCGGGCGGGAGTGAGTTGTGTCGTTACCGGTGCATCGTTATGAGGAAGCGCTGGCTGAGCTGCCGGACTTGCTAGAGCATCTCGCGCACCTGGTGGTGCCGGGCGTGCACATGGGAGATGGCCAGCCGAGGGCAAGGGATTTGACCCCGGCACCTGCCAGGCTCAACCCGATGGATCAGATCGACTTCTCTTTCGCTGAACTGTGGAAGATGGAGGACTATTTCAGGGAGCGACTCCCACGCTTCGGGTTCGCGGACACATCCCACATGGTGCGGTGCGCCACTAATGGTGAGCCAGTGGGTGTAGCCAGCGTGGTCGCTGACACATCGGAGACACTGCGTAAGTGGACGGTGAGCCTCACCGGCAGGCTCCGGTCATGGTGGCCGGATGTCGTAGCCCATGAAGCATTCCCGGTGTATCGAGACCTCATGGATGTGTGGCTGATCCGACCACTGCGGGCGTGGCCACTCGAGGGCCGCGCACCGGTACCGGCTCGTCCACGCGCCTGCCCTGAGTGCGGCGGCGAGGTCTGGGCTGACCTACAGCTTCACGGGGCACGCTGCGACTCTTGCCGCTGGCAGCAGACGGTGCCGCAGTGGATACCGATTCGGGATGCAGCGGAACGGGTCGGCAGGGATGTACGGCAACTTGAGCGGTGGATCGCAGATGACGGTATCGGGATGCGCAAAGTCAAAGGCCGCCGGTATGTGGAGCTTCATGAGTGCATGGAGTGGCGAGACTTCCTCGCCGCGAGGCGTGCCCGCAATCTGCCAGCCCTGCGCGACCACCAGATGATCGTGCAGAAACAACCGAATGGTGACTGGGAAGTGACACTGGCCCCAAACGTCGCAGTCGTGTGTTAGGCTGAGCCTGCGCAATAACTGTGCCCCGGAGAAACAATCTTCGGGGCACAGTCGTTTTCCAATCGTCGTCGAGCACAGGGTGCAGGCCGGTCTCCAAAACCGGAAGGGTGGGGTTCGATACCTCACGACGGCGCAATGCTGGCATGCCCTAGGCCACAGGTCTGGGAGTCATAGCTATGCCATGCCAGCAGAAGCCCAGGCCCGGCGACGCTATCAGCGGATCGGTGCAGGAACGGTGACCGCACCGATCGGTAAGAGCCCGACGATGGGGCCGCCTGGCAAAACTTCATGGGGCACCACACAACCGGGAGGAACCGGCATGACCAGGCTACGGGTATGCAACGTCCCAGACTGCCCAGAGATCACCACCTCCACCAGGTGCCAAACCCACACCACCCAAGCCGACCGGGCACGAGGCACAGCCGCCACACGCGGCTACAACAACAAACACCACAAAGCATTCCGAACCGCAGTCCTCGAACGAGACCAAATCTGCACCGTCTGCCAACTCGCACCAGCAACCATCGCCGACCACCATCCACACAGCAGACGAGACCTCGAACAGCTCGGACTCAACCCCAACGACCCACAACGCGGTCGAGGCTTGTGTCACAACTGCCACAGCAAAGAAACCGCAACCAACCAACCCGGCGGCTGGCACCGCATCGACCCGTAAGGGTGGGGGTACACCCCGACAACACCAAGGCTCCAGGACCGCCGGGGAGGGCGATTTTTGGTTTGTCAGGTTCAAATGGTTGCAAGTTTAAGTATTTGGAGGGGTTATGGGGTCAGGTGGTGCGCGGTTTCGGTCTGGCCCGGCTCCGGATCCGAATGCGTTGCGTCGGTTGCGGAAGGATGACGCTGCTGGGTGGGTGACGTTGCCTGCTCGTGGTCGTCCTGGCCGGGCGCCGAAGTGGCCGTTGCCGTCAGTTGCGGAAAAGTTTGCTGAGAACGGCGAGGTTGAGGTTGAAGGCCTGCCGACTGAGTGGATGTTGGAGCAGTGGCGGCGGCTGTGGAAGTTGCCGCAGGCGCATATGTGGGCGAAGTATTCGTTGCACGTGCAGGTGGCGCACTATCTGGTGGCGTTTCATGATTCGCTGTTGCCGGATGCGCCCGCTGCTGCGCGTGCTGAGGTGCGTCGTTTCGAGGAGGAGCTGGGCATTTCGCTTTCGGGGATGGCGCGGCATCGTTGGCGGTTTGCTGAGGATGAGGTGGGCGAGAAGCGGTCGTCGAAGAAGAAATCGGTTGAGCCTGCGCCGGGGTCGGTGCGTGCGCGGTTGTCAGCTGTCAACTAGGAGGCGAGCGTGGAGCGTGTTGATGTCCCGCTCTATGTCGCGTTGGAGTGGGTTGAAGCGCATTGTGTGATCACTTCGGGTGAGGGCGTGGTGCCGTTTCGGTTCACTGACGAGCAGCTTGCGTTCACTGCCGGGCATTACCTGGTTGCGGCTGGTGCGAAGCGGGGGATGCTTGCCCCGGCGTTTGTGCATCGACGTTCCCAGTTGGTGCGGGCGCAGAAGTGGGGCAAGTCGCCGTTGCAGGCCGCGCTGGTGTGCTTGGAGGCTGTCGGGCCTGCTGTGTTTGATGGGTGGGCCGTGGGCGGTGAGGTGTATGCCTGTGCGGACAATGGCTGCCCGTGTGGTTGGGAATACGTGTTTCAACCGGGGGAGCCGTTGGGTCGTCGGTGGACGGTTCCGATCATTCAGATTGTCGCGACCTCTGAAGGGCAAACCGACAACGTGTACGGGTTGCTGCGAGACATGATTAATCTGGGGCCGCTTGCGCGTGTGCTTCCGAAAACGGGTGAAGATGTTATTCGTATCCCGGATCATGGTGAAGCGCGGATCGAGCCGGTGTCAGCGAAAGCGCGGTCGCGGCTTGGTGCTCGTGTGACGTTTGCCGTGCTGGATGAAACAGGTGTCTGGGTAGGGACGGCCGGGCATGCGTTGGCGACGACGATTCGCCGTGGTTTGTCGGGTACGGGCGGTCGTGCGGTTGAGACCACGAATGCGTGGGACCCGTCGGAGGATTCGGTGGCGCAGCGCACGTTCGAATCGACTGCGGCTGACGTGCAGCGTGATTTCCGTTCGCCACCGGTTGGGTTGTCGTGGGATGACGTAGATGAGCGGCGTCAGATCATTGAATGGAACTATGCGGGTGCACCGTGGGTGGATGTCGAAGCGATCCTGGCTGAGGCGGCCGAGCTGAGTGAGAAAAGCCCGGCCGAGGCCGAACGGTTCTACGGGAACCGGTTGGTGCAGGGCCTGGGTGCGTGGATGCCAATCGCTAAGTGGATTGCGCGGGCAACTGACGAGCCAGTCCCGGGCGGTACACGGATTGTGCTCGGGTTTGACGGTTCAGAAGTGGACGACTTCACGGCGATCATCGCAGAAACATTGGATGGGCATCAGTTCGTGCCGGTGTATCACGGTGGGCGGCGCACGATCTGGGACCCACGGGAATGGCCAGATGGTCGGGTTCCGCAACAAGAGGTATGGGCAGCGTTCGAAGAGCTGTTTGACCGGTTCGAGGTGGTGCGCGCGTACTGCGACCCACCATTTTGGGCGACATTGATTGACGAGCTTGCCGGTCGATACCCCAAGCGCGTGTTCCGCTGGGAGACGTACCGGCCGGTGCAGATGCATTCAGCACTTGAACGGTATCGCGATGATGTGCTGCACGAAGGCTCAGCGTTTTCGCATTCCGGTGACAGCGAGTTGGAGTCGCATATCCGAAACGCGGTTGAGCTCGCGCGTCGCGGATCCCGGTATGTGCTGGGTAAAGCATCGCAGGCGCAGAAGATCGATGCTGCTATGGCTGCTGTGTTGGCGCATGAAGCCCGTGCGGACGCGGTAGCGGCTGGGCGTGAAGAGCAGATCAGTGACTACGTGTATTTCTAGAGGGGGTTCGTGTGGAAGCGAAAGAAGCGCTTGCGCTCACGAATCGGTTGTCGGAGCGGTTGTCGAAGCGGCGTGCGCAACTGCAGCTGTGGGAGGACTACTACCTCGGTAAGCAGCCGTTGACGTTCGCGACTCGTGAGTGGAAGAAAGCGAACGCGGCACGGTATTCCGGATTTGCGGATAACTGGTGTCGTCCGGTGGTGGATGCAGTTGGTGAGCGCATCCGCCATACGGGCATGAAAGCTGATGACCGTGAGCTGCAGCGCATGCTGTGGACTTGGTGGCAGCGGAACGATATGGAGGCGCAGTCTTCGCACGGGTTTCTCGCCACGCTGTACGGGGGTAGGTCATACGTTTCTGTCGATGGTGACAGTGACGGGAACCCGATCATGCAGTGGGAGCATGCCGGGCAGGTGGAGATCGAGTACGAGTGGGGCAACTTGCGGCGGCGTCGTGCCGCCCTGAAAATGTGGGCCGAGGACGAGTTTGAGTTGGCGACGCTGTACACCCGTGACGAGGTGTGGCGGTGGCAGCGGCCACTATCTCGTGCGATTGGTATGGGGTTGTCGCAGATCAAGGAAGCTCGACGCAGTGCGGGCACTGGCGCGTGGATGCCGCGCACGATGGACGGACAGTCCTGGCACAGCCGAAACGTGATCGGTGACGTGCCGTTTGTGGAGATCCCGAACCGCCCGTTGCTGTTTGGCGAACCAGTTTCGGAGATCACCCCGGTGGCGCCACTACAGGACGCGATTAACTTGCTGTGGGCGTACTTGTTCTTGTCTGCGGACTATGCATCGATGCCTGCACGCGTGGTCATGGGGCAAGGGCCGCCGAAGATTCCGCTCGTGGACGAATACGGCAACAAGATCGGTGAAAAGCTGATCGATATTCGCGATCTGCAAGAAAAGCGCTTGATGTACCTGCAGAATCCGAACGCGAAGATCGGGGCGTGGGAAGCGGCGAAGCTCGATGTGTTCACTGACGTGATCGAACAGGCTGTCGGGCACATCGCAGCACAGACTCGCACGCCACCGACGTATCTAATCACTCGTACTGGCATGTCAAACGTGTCGAGCGAGGGCTTGAAAGCGTCGGAGATCGGGCTGGTGAAGAAGACGCTCGAGTTCCAAACATTCGCAACTCCTGCGATTCGCGAGATTTACCGGCTGGCGGCGCTCGTTGGTGGGTCAGCCGGGATGGCTGATGCGGTGATGGACGCGTCGGTGTCGTGGATGAACCCGGAGATCCGGTCGGAATCTCAGTTGGCGGACGCGCTGATGAAGAAGCGGTCGATGGGGTACCCGCTCGAGTACCTGCTCGAGCTGGACGGGCTGTCACCGAGTGAAGTGGATCGAGTGCTGAACATGGCGCGCCTTGAACAGGATGCAATGCCGTTCACGGCCGCCAAGCTGGAGGTACCGAGTGATTCCGAACGCGATTCGAGTGTTCGAGCAGCAACGGAAGGTGATCTCGGCTAGAGCCGGAGTCACCGCGCAACAACTGTGGCGCAGGGTTGACCCGACACAGGTGGATGCATCCATGCAGGTGATCCGACCGCATCTGGTGCGTGCGCTGCAAGGGTACCGGAGACAAGCTGCCATAGCGGCAGCGGCGTATACACCAGCGTTACTTCGCGAAACTCGGCTCGCGACCGAGCCGGTTGGTGAATTGAACCTTGAACGGTTCTTGGAGTACGCACCGGACGGCCGCACCGTTGACGGACTGTATGAGCAGGCCGCGATTAGTGCCAAGACCAGGATGTCGCGCGGGTTGATGCCGCAGCTGGCACTGCAACAGGTGTCGGCGTTGGTGTTGACGATGACACTCACCACGTTGTCGGACACGGTGCGCAGTGTCGTGGCTGCCGATATGACGCGGCGGCCGCAGGTGACTGGGTATGTGCGGCAGCTGGTGCCGCCGTCATGTTCGAGGTGCGTGATCCTTGCAGGGCGCTGGTATCGCTGGAACGAAGGGTTTCAGCGGCATCCTGGCTGTGACTGCATCCACATCCCTGTTCGTGAAGATCATGCTGGGGATCTGACGACTGACCCGTACGCGTATTTCAATAGCCTCACCAAAGAACAACAGGATCGGTTGTTCGGCAAGGCTGATGCGCAGGCGATCCGTGACGGTGCCGATATTTACCGGGTGGTGAACATTCGTGAGCGTGGTCTTGCAACCGCGAAGGGTGCACGGAAGTTCGGTACCCCGCACCGGCTCACGATTGACGACATCTACGAGCAAGCGAAGTCCCGTGATGACGCGATCCGCTTGATGCGGCAGGAGGGCTTCATCACCGGGCCGCAGGTGCGTGGCGGCAACATCCTCGGCAGGTTCTATGAGGGGTACGGAGAACTCGGCAAAGGCGGTCGGGCTGCGGCGGCACGTGAAGCGGTGCTTGAGGCACGTCGGACGGGTGTTCGGGACCCGTTGAATCGGTACACGATGACATCCGCCGAGCGTCGGTATTACGACGCGAATTACCGTCTGAAGTATTACGAGCGGACTGGCAAGATCCCGGTAACGATTGGCCCGAACAGTGCCGATTTGGGGGTGAAGTTGCGTGCCCCGTCACCGGGTGAGGTGGATGGCCTGTATCGGCAGGTCGACCAGTTGAAGAACTGGGCGCTGCAGACATCGGCACCGCCCGGGTTGACCAGGCTGGTGCTGGCGTTGGATGACCTGTCGCTGGACGATTTGCGCCGGCTTGAGGTGGTCGCGCTGGCGAAGGGCGGTAAGCGTGCACAGGCCGCAGCGGGGATCGGGAGTCGTCGATACGACCCGAATGCTTCCCGGCTTACGGGAAATTCGGGCGGTGGGAAACCACCGAACAGGCAACGTCCGATGCGCGGCGGAGACGAAGAAGAAGAATGGGCCAAGCGGCAGGCTGCGCTGAAATCAAGTACCAACGGTGAGATGCTGGAGCCTCATGAGATTCGGTTCTTGGAATGGTTTGAAGCGCGGGGTGAAAGAGTCTCGTGGATACCCCGCCGACAACGAAACCAAGATGGCGGCCTACTCCCCACAAATGACTTCAGATGGCTGACAAATGGTTCGCTTGTATGCGAGTTGAAGGTGAGTGTTCAGAAGTACAAGACCATAAGCAGCCACATTCGGGGCTCTGTAGCAAGGGCACGGGCACAAGGTGTTCGCAAAGAAAACTTCGTAATCTACTTGGAAAACCAATGGTTACGGAGCGTATTGCGTAGTCAGCTGACGGCGTACAACATCCGCAATCCAGATAATCGCATTAAGCGACTTTGGGTGGCGCATGGTGGAGGGATGGAAGAAATCCAACTCGAGAACTAAGACTGGGGCCGATCCCTCGTTTTCAATCGGACTGTTATTTCAAGTCTCACGTGGGGGCCCCAGCACTTCAATTATACCAGTTCACCGGCAATATTGACACAAGATTCAAGTTAGAGGAGGCCCGCAATGGGATCTGAACAGCAAGCATCAGACCAGCAACCAACCAAGGACCAGCACGGCGCTGAAGCGCTGGGTGATCCAGGTAAGAAAGCGCTGGACGCGATGAAGCAGAAGTGGCACGAAGCGCGTGATGAGGCAGCTGCCCTGCGTGAGCAGGTGGCCGGGTTTGATGACCAGTTAGCGGCGGCGCGCACGGAGGCCGAGTCCAAGGTGCGGTCGGTGCTTGCTGCTCAGAGTGTGCAGTACGCGGTGAAAGCGGCTGCGGCAGGCAAGCTGTCGCGCCCGGAACTGGCGACGAAACTCATTGACCTTTCGGCAATCGAGGTCAATGAGCAAGGCACGGTTGATGAATCAGCCGTTGCTGCGGCAGTGGACAAGCTCGTGGAAGAGTTCCCGGAACTCGCGGCACGACGGTTCATTCCCGACCCTGACAAGGGGCAGCGGGGCGCAACGCCGCCGCCTGCACCTCCGACAATGAACGACATCCTGCGCGCAGCGCGCGGATAACCACAACATCAATCGTTTCGACGCTACCTATCGGGTGGCGTTTTTTGTTTGGAAGGAAACCAAATGGCTGATATCGCACGCGAAGATGCGCTTGCCCTGCTGGCGCGTCAAGACATCAACGAAATCATTAAGGGCGGCACGAAAACCTCTGCAGCGCTGGCGTCGTTCCGCACGATCCAGATGACCGCTGGGACGGCCCGCATGCCGGTGCTGTCGGCGCTGCCAACCGCTGGCTGGGTAACCGAGTCTGCCACTGAAACAAGTGGCGTGAAGCCCACCAGCGAGGTCAAGTGGGACAGCAAGGAGCTCATCGCTGAAGAGCTCGCAGTGATCATCCCAGTACACGAGAACGTGCTGGATGACTCGAACTTCGACATCTGGGGTGAGGTGCGCCCGCTGGTGGCACAGGAGTTCGGTCGACTACTCGACCTCGCGGTGTTCTTCGGTGAAGGCAAGCCCGCAACCTGGAAGGACCCGGCGCTCGTCCCCGGCGCAATCGCTGCCGGCAACACGTTCACCGCTGGAAGCGGTACCCCGAAGGACCTGGCTGAAGACCTGAACCAGACGTTCGGCAAGGTTGAAGAGGACGGGTTCGACGTGAATGCGGTCTACACGGGCCGATTCCTGAAGCCGCAGTTGCGTGGCCTGCGCGACAGCAACGGCCAGCCGATCTACCTCACCGCGATCCGTGAGGATGGTGCCACTGAGTCGGTCTACGGTGAACGTCTGCACTACGTGGAGAACGGATCCTGGAAGCGTGATGTGGCAAGCGCACTCGTGGGTGACACAAGTAATGCCATCCTCGGTATCCGTCAGGACGTGCAGGTCAAGCTGCTCGACCAGGCAACGGTCGGAGGCATCAACCTCGCCGAGCGCGACATGGTGGCGCTGCGGTTCAAGTTCCGTGTCGGCTACGCGGTCGCGAACCCGATCCAAGTGGGTGTCGAAAACGGGTTCCCGTTCGCTGCACTGGTGCCGGCTGATAGCTAATGCGAGAGTTCGTTTCACCGACTGGTGAGCGGCTCCAGATTCCACCCGAGGGCGAGCGGTCAATGCTTGCCCTTGGGTGGAAGCCGGTACCGCAACCGGAGGTTAAGAAGCCAGCGCGACGCAAGGCAACACGAAAGGAATAGCCATGTCGTTCGCTACCGTTGAGCAGCTGCAGCTGCGCATGAACACCACCTTCGATAAAGACTCGGTGCCGCAGGTGGAAGCGCTGCTGGAGGACGCCACACAAGCAATCCGCGCCGATATCGGGCAGCATGTGGCACCGCGTCAAACCGCGACGTTCAGTGACTGGCCCGACTCGGAGGGCCGCGTGTACCTACCGCAAACTCCGGTTGTCGACGTGTCAGCGGTCACGGTAAAGGGTATGCCGGTCGCGTTCACGGTGCGCGACAACTACGTGACGGTGCCGGTCACCGAAAAAGTTACCGTGACGTTCACGTACGGGTTTGCAGAAGTGCCCCGCGACCTCGAGCACTGGACGTGTGTCCTCACTGCCACTGCTCTTGCAAACCTCGACCTTGGGGTCGGGCTTGCACCGGGTGGGCTGTCATCGGTAGCGATTGACGACTTTCGAGCATCGTGGGCGGACGGTGGCGATAAAGCCGGTATGACGTTGCCGGAACGGGTGGGGCAACGGCTGCGTGAACAGTACGGCGGCGGCACTGCGGTGGTGACAACGCGATGAACATGCTCACTCGCGCAGCAAACTTCGGAGCCGAGTTCGCACGCATGCGAATGACGCAACAGTGTCGTGTCACCATGTTGGTGCTTGGCGAGTTCGACCATGCCACCGGCGACTACGTTGATGACCCGGTGCTGCTTTATGAGGGGCCGTGCGAGTTGGTATCGCGACAGGCAGCGGCGAAGCACTCCAGCAGCGGTGAACGCGACCTGGTGCTGTCGCAGCCACAGTTGCGGATCCCAGCCGAAACACCGGGCGCGTTTCCACCTGGCTGTGAAGTTGTCGTTACCACCGCGAACGGGGACGTGCGGGCGCGCGTGATCGCTGAAGAACAGCGGCCACACCGTACCGCGCGCAGGTTCCAACTGGAGGTGCTCGAATGAGTGTGGAAGTAGACCTATCAGAGCTACGGACACTGCAGGAGTCACTCGAGGGAGTGCCGTCACGGGTAGCGCCAAAGGTGCGGAAGGCTGTAGAAGTGACCGCGCGACACATCAAGGATGACGCGCGCAACATTTCACGTGCCCAAGTGGGGCGTCACGGCCGCCTGTACCCGTACACGATGGAGTACGACCTCAAAGACCAGGAAGACAGTGTGACCGCTGATATCGGGCCCCGGCCTGGTGGTCAGGGTGATCTGGCACCGATCTTTGAGACGGGGAACCCGTACTCGGGGCATAAACAATCGCTGGAGCCAGCGTTGCTTGCGAACCGAGACGATTTCTACCGGGGCTTGCTGAAAGCGATCAGCGAGGTGGTGATCGAATGATCCACGCACTCGAGCAGCTGAAGGCATTGATCGCACCGAATCTCGGTGGCCGAGTGTATGTCGGGGAAGCGCCTCGCTCGGCAAAAGCACCGTATGTGGTGCTGTACCCGGAGCGCGATGCAGACGTACAGGAGCGGGTAACCGGGCCGTTTTCTAGCGAACAAATCGCCGTCACTGCCGTATCCGTGGGAGACACCCCGGAACAAGCGATGTGGTGCGACCAACACGTCGACCGCGCACTGCGGCCTCACGGACGAGGGGTCGTGATCGTCACTGCGAACGCTCGAATCGACAATGTGCGGCGCCGAGCCAGCCAAGTGGGTGCCGATGATTCCGCGACGCGTAAATGGCGCGCCGCATCCGTGTACACATTCCGTCAACAACCAATTAATTAAGGAGGCTGCCGTGGCGCAGTTCAACTACGGGAATGTAACCCCGAAACAGGTGAAAGTGAAGTCATCCTCCGGCCGCATCATCGAGGTTCCGGAACAGATCGTAGAAACGTTTGGGTATGAGCTTGTCGGCGAGTCAAAACCGACCGCTGCTCCCACGAAGAAGGAGGCAAAATAATGGCACTCAAACTGAATTGGAGCGGCGTAGATGGCGTCATCACTGACGGCAATCTCGCGGTCATGCTCATCCCTGAAGCAGAAGTAAAAACGATCAGCGACATTACTCCGACGGTGCTGAACGGTGAGAAGGCGCTCGACATTACCTACGACATGGTGCCTGGGGGATTCCAGCACACGCCGGGTAATGAAGAGCTCACGCTGAACCGGCTAACGCTCGCCACTGAACTGAAACGTGAGGGCAAGCAGACTGACACTGTCACACTGCAGTATGCGTGGAACCCTGAAGTGTCGCAGGACGAGACACAGCTGGACACGGCACTTGTGAAGGGCGCGAAGTACTACATCGTGTCGCGTGCCGGTGTTGCGCATGATGAAACATTCGCAGCTGGCCAGGTGGTGAAAGTTATCCCGGTGCGGTGCGGGCGCAAAGCGGATGATGCACCGGAGACGGGCGCTGAGTTCACTCGGACGGTACAGATGCTGCCGTTCGGCACTGTTGTTGATGAGCACAAGCTCGCAGAGTAACTAGTAATTGAGCATGGAGCGGCCGGCCAATGCGTAAGCAACCGGCCGCTCCATGTTGCACACAATTCAGGAGCATGATGTCAACCCTTGCTGATTTTGTAGCCACGGCGTCGCGGCGACACAAAGACGTACGGATCGTTTTGGACGGGGAGCTTGCTGACGAACGAGCCGAACTGGTGAAAGCAGCGGTGGCGGCCGCAAATACTGCCTCGAAGCGTCTGGCTGGCAGTAACCGTGCGCAGGCGCAGGAAGCGCTCGATAACTGGGATGCGCAGCACGCCGACCGAGTGCTGACGGTGCGCGTGAATCAGTGTTCACTGT
This sequence comes from Gulosibacter sp. GYB002, assembly GCF_036577665.1. Lineage (NCBI taxonomy): Bacteria > Bacillati > Actinomycetota > Actinomycetes > Micrococcales > Microbacteriaceae > Gulosibacter > Gulosibacter sp. GYB002. The sequence goes on from NZ_JARBDD010000001.1 coordinate 259,827, forward strand.
CGCAGTGGCGGGAAATTCAGCGCCGTAACCCAGTGGCAGCAAACAAAGAGCACCGCGATCAGCTCGACGGTGTGAAGGGCTATGCGGTGATTCCGGCATCGCTGGACGCGATCGAGCAGCATGGCCAGATCATCATCGGCGACGAGGTTGAAAAGCCATCACCGGCAGAGTGGAAACAGTTGTGGGATGTGATCTCACCGGGCGACGCGTACATGTTCGCGCTGGCCGTGATTCAGGTGATGGAAGAGACCACGGAACAGGCGTTCGGTGAGCTAGTAAAACGCTAATCGCTCAGCCGCGCATGCGTGACGAAATCCGTCTTGCAGAGCGGTTGGGCGTATCACCGCGCAGGTTATGGGGCGAACCGCAACAGTATCGAGCAGTTGCAGACGACGACAGTTTTCAGGTCGTCATGGTGGATGAGTTCACCAGCGCCGACATTGATCTGTTTCTTGCCGCGAAACAGGCGGAAGAGTCGATTTCGCCTCGGGGGATCCCGTACGAGGACGAAATGAACAAGGATGCTCGCTTCCACGTGGGTGGCCCGGACGGGCTGCCTCGCGTGAACCACGCAATCCGGGCGCAGCAGCGCGCGGATCGAGCGTTCCGGAAAAAATACGAGACCGAAGACCGCCCACTGGATGGACTGGTGTGGCCGGTCACGCTGGTGGATGGTGAGAGGCGCAATGGCTGACAAAGCGGTTAAGGTTCGCCTGATTGCTGATGTGCAGAACTATCTGCAAGGCATGAAGCAGGCGTCGGAAGCAACTGAGGAGACGGCGCGCTCAGCTGAGAACATCGAGCAGTGGGGCGCGTCGTGGTCGGAGGCCGCGTCGAAGATTGGCGGCCAGATGATGTTCATCGGCGGCGCCGCAGTCGCCGGTGTCGGGCTGGCAGTGAACGCATACGCGAACTTCGACGAAGCCATGTCGAAGGTACAGTCAGCCACGCACGCATCAGCTGCTGAAATGCAGCTGCTCACGGACGCGGCCCGTCGTGCGGGTGCGGATACGGCGTATTCAGCCACGGAAGCGGCTGGCGCGATTGAAGAGCTCGCGAAAGCCGGTGTCGAGACCACTGACATTCTGAACGGTGGCTTGGACGGTGCACTCGCACTGGCCGCAGCAGGCAATGTTGATGTGGCGTTTGCAGCTGAGACTGCGGCGTCAGCGATGGTGCAGTTCAATCTGACGGGTAAGGACGTCACTCACGTCGCAGATTTGCTGGCAGCTGGTGCCGGTAAAGCCCAGGGAGGCGTGCAGGAGCTGTCGCAGGCGTTGGCGCAGTCGGGTTTGATTGCGTCACAGATGGGGCTGTCGATTGAAGAGACCGTGGGTGGTCTATCGGCGTTCGCGTCGGCAGGCTTGATGGGGTCGGACGCGGGTACATCGTTTAAGACGATGTTGCAGCGCTTGGCGAACCCGTCAAAGGAAGCTGCCGACACGATGGCATCGCTCGGTTTGAATGCGTGGGATGCGCAGGGCAACTTCGTTGGGTTGGCCGAGTTCGCGGGACAGTTGAAAACGCGGATGTCGGAGTTGACTCCGGAAGCGCGGAACGCGGCAATGTCGATCATGTTCGGGTCGGATGCGGTGCGTGCAGCGAACGTGCTGTTCGATCAGGGCCAGGACGGTATCCAGGGGTGGATCGACAAGGTCAATGACGCTGGCTACGCCGCTGAGACGGCGGCGATCATGCAGGACAACCTCAAGGGCGATCTCGAGAAACTCGGCGGTGCCTGGGATGAACTGCTGATCGGTATGGGCGAAACCGCTGATGGGCCACTGCGTGGCATGGTGCAGGGGCTCACCAGTCTGGTTGATGCGTTTACGAATCTTCCCGGCCCGATTAAGGCAACGGTAACTGTGTTGGGTGCGGTGGGCGGTGGGTTAACGCTCGCGGCGGGTGCCGCGCTCGTGCTGATCCCACGCATCGCAGAAACGAAAACCGCACTGAAGACGCTGGGCATCACGTCGGCGGATACGAAAGCCAAGCTCGGCAAGCTGTTCACATGGAAGAACCTCGGAATCACTGCAGCAATAGTGGCAGCGACAGTGGCCGTTGACGCGTTCAATCGCGCTGTCGAAGAAGGAATCCCAACGAGTGAACAACTGCGCAACGCTCTGGAGACAACGGGGAGCGCGGCTGATACGCTGACCGCTGCGTTGGATCGGACTGGTGCCGCTAAAACGTTCTTCGGTGGCCTGGAAGATTCGCAAAAGTATCTCGAGAACTTCGAAGCCACGCTGTCACGAATTTCGACAGGGAACTGGTTCGAGTGGATGGACGTAACGCAAGGTGAATGGAAATTCGCGGATGCGTTGCAGGCGGTTGGTGAGCAACTCGCACAGCTAGCGGCTTCCGACTTGCCACGTGCTCAGACCGCTTACCGGGCACTTGTCGAGGAATACAACCTTGGCTCGGAGGCACAGTGGCAGTTGCTTGAGTCAATGGACGCGTATAAGGACAAGCTCACTGCGCTTGCAACGGAACAGGGTGTCAATCTTTCGGCGATGTCGGAGACAGAACGGCAAGCCTGGCTCGTTGAAGCAGCAATGGGTGACGCGGCAAATGGCACAGAAAGTCTTACCAACGAGCAACGCAAACAAGCGGACGCAGCCGAAAAGGCGGCTGCAGCGAACGAAGACCTGGCCGACTCAATTCGAGCGCTTGATGACCTGATGGGTGGCCTGGTTGGCGCTGAGAACAACTTCTACGAGTCCATTGATGAGGTAAACGCGGCTCTCGAGAAGAACGGGCAAAACCTGGACGTCACGACTGAGGCGGGACGTTCAAACCGTGCTGCGCTCAGGGATTTGGCGGGCGCGACCACCGATCTCGCGGCTGAATTGACTTCGGCAGGGGCGAGCACTGATGAAGTGGTCGCGAAGATGCGTGAAGGGCGCGAGGCGTTCATCGAGGCGGCTCAGGCGATGGGGCTGTCTGGTGATGAGGCTGCCGCTCTCGCAGATCAGTATGGGCTGGTTCCAGCGCGAGTGACGACCGAGTTCACGGCTGACACCAGTGGCGCGGTCGCGGACGTGATCACCTGGCATCGAACCGCTGACGGCATGTATGCGCAGGCCACGCTCGGTGCTGATATCTCGCCTGCACAGGGTGAGGTTGCGGTGTGGAAGCTGCAGGCAGATGGCACGTTCGCGGTCACCACGATGGACGCGGACACCGCAGCAGCCGACCGGGGTGTGATCGAGTGGAAGCAACTCGCGGACGGTACCTGGGCGGTAGCGCGCATGGGCACGGACGCGGGTATGGCCTATACCGCTACCAATAACTGGAAGGTCATGGCAAATGGCACGGTCGCGATGGCGCGTGTCGACGCGGATACGTCGATGGCGGAGGCCGCGATCTGGCGCCTGGCGGGGACCACGATCAGTATCGGGGTACAGGCAATGCTAAAGAACGCCATCGGGGGCATGTACTCGTATCAGGAGTACGCAAACGGCGGTGTTCGGTCGCATGTGCCGACCGGTATCTACCCGGGAGGCGCGAACATCTTGAAGTTCGCTGAACCAGAAACACGATGGGAGGCATTTGTGTCTGGGAAGCGTGGCGAGGAAGAGCGTAACCGTGGCATCCTCGCCGAGGCAGCAAAGCGGCTTGGCATGGGCGTGTACCGACTACAGCAGTATGCGGATGGCGGTATCGTGCGGCACGCTCGAGCTGCGGAACGTCGCGCGATCACGTCCACGACTGTGATGAATAACGGTATCCCCGCTGGGTCGAAGCTTGTCCTGGAAGTAGCCGGTCAGCCGATCGAAGGCGTGGTACGGGCAATCGCATCGCCGATTGCTACTGCTGCGGCGAAGAGCGCCGTTAGCGCGTACGACTCCGGCGCGACGCTAGCGGCTATTCACGGTCAGCAGAGGGGAAGCTGATGCAGATCACGAAACTGGATTTGCCCGGCGGCCCAGCCGTGGAAGTGTTTGAAGCGGCGTTGCCTGCTGGAACCACAACTGTGACTCTCTGGCGCCTAGCGGATGGCAGGCAGCATCAAGTGCGTGGGGCAATCCAGAAAGCGGTAGCTGGGGAGCTCGCCCACATCGATCACGAAGTGCCGCTTGGTACTGACACGGTTTATCGAGTTGAGTGCTTCGACGCTGCCGGAACAAGAATTGCGTTGACCGACGGCGCATCCGTACTGGTTGACGTTAACGGACTCTGGGTACACAACCCGCTCGACCCGAATGGTGGCGTGGACTGCTTCTTTCGAGGTAACGCAGTATTCCCGGTGCATGCACCCAATACGGGTGAAACTCAGTGGGGGCCGGGCCTCAAAGCTGGGATCTTCATGGCCGGGACACAGCGAGGAATTACCGATATCGACCTCTCCCTAGAGGTCGAAACGATTGTAAACCGAGACAAGGTCATCACCATGCTCGGGCGGGGGGAGAAAGACCTCCCCCCGATCCTGTGTTTCCGCTTCGGTTCCGACCACAAGATTCCCTTGCCACGCCCATTCTTCGCTGCAGTCCCGAACTATGGGCTGAACGACATCGATGTGCGGTACGGCGGTGACATTACTCACTTCGACGGCGTGGGGAATGAGGTGCTCCCACCGGCACCTGGGCTCTTTATTCCGTTGTTGACGTACGCGCATGTCAATGCGGTGTACGACACGTATCTCAAGGCCAAGCAAGACAACTTGACGTACGGCGAATTGAACCGCCGCTACGACTTGACAATGCAATAGGGGACAGCACGTGCGAAATCTGACTGAATCAGACCTACTCATATTCATGTCGCCGGGCAGAGAGCTGCGCCTGCGAGTTGATGTCTTACGGGACGGGATCCGCGTTTCCGAAGAGCTCGCGCCAGAAGGGTTCACTCCGACAGCATTCGAAGTGTCGTGGGACCTGTCTGGGGAGATCAAGCAAGTAGCGCACGTGAATATCGTGTACGCACACCGTTACGGCGAGAGCATCGTGCCACGAGATTTCGAGGCCATGCTGGGACCGTGGGGCAACGACATTGACCTAACGCTCGAAGCACGGCTGGGAGAGCAGATAGCGAGCGTACCCGTTGGCCAGCTAATGATTACGGCAGTACCAGAAGCCACCGACTCGAGCGGGAAATACCGGCTGCAGGGACGTCGCATTGTCACCGGCTCAATGCTCACGATACGCGCGAAATCGCAAGACGAGCGCATCAGACGTAACGGGTTCAGCCAAGTCACACTGAAACCAACGAAGATATCGTCATGGGATGAAATAGTTCGGCTAACCGGGATGCTGGTGGCTAGAAACGTGCCAGACAAGTCGCCGCCACAGCTCGAGTATGAACGCGCGCAGGGCGACCGGCTAAAACAAGTACATGCGCTGGCAGCACACCTCGGTGGTGTCGCAGTCGTCGACGCATACGGTGTTTTGAACATAGTCCCAGACACGGTTGGCGAACCGGTCGCGCGGCTCGAGGGCACGATCCTGGAGGCCCCGTACTCGGTCGAATCAGACGACGTGTATAACGAGGTGATCGGCTCGTTTGAAGATGAAGCTCGTAACCCTATCGTGGTGGAGCCCGCGAGAATCACCAGCGGCCCACTCGCAGTCGGAGGCCCATACGGCACCTACTCGCGGTTCTACGCATCCGAGTTTGTTAAGACAAAAGCGGCCGCACAATCCGCACTGCAGAAAATCTTGCAGCAGGTATCAAAACCATCATTTGCGCAAAAGTTCACTGCGATGCTCGACCCGCGCATGGAAATCGGCGATACCTGGACGATAGTCACACCAAACGGCGAGGAAATCACGGGGCTGGTAACTGCCATCAAATGGGACGGTGACGTCATGGAAGGAACGCTCCAATATCAGGAGGACGTCTATGCATGACGCCACACAGCGGCTCATTAATGGGCAAGGAGAGATCAAGTCTTCTACCACCGAGACCGCCACCTTCGTGAGATTCGAAGGCCCATTGTGTGTCGTCATCGACGCGCTCGGGGTAGAGCAGACCTGGAGATGGGCGGGGACAGTGATTCCCGCCCCTGGAGACTCCGTACAGGTGCAGAACTCTGGCGGTAGGCATGTGGTACTTGGCAGGACGCTCCCGACGCCGACGCAAGGGACGGTGACCGCAGTGTCGTCAACGACGGTAATGGTGGAAGTTGCAGTGGGCGAGTCACCAATTGAGGCCTCTGTCCTCTACCCGAACCCACAGGTAGGGGACAAGGTCGCTCTCGCATACGGGCATGAGGGGTATCTAGCCAGCGGCAAGCCATCGTATGTGCCGCCGCCACCGCCGCCACCGCCGCCGCCACCGCCGCCATCAGCGCCAGCGCCAACGATTACGAAGAAGACGTTCCGTGCAAGAGTGGCGGGGAACTGGCGCAACGGCGACTGGGGATCAGGTAGACCTATCGTCTCCGACTATCGGGTGGCGGCGTGGCATTACGGCGACATCCTTGGCAAGACACTTGCTGATGATGCTGAGATCGTGCGCTGCCGAATGTATCTGCCCGTCACGCAGGTGCTGTACGCGAACGCGCCGATTGTGCAGGCGCTCGCATCGCCACCACCCTCGCAAACCGGCACCGGCCCTACCGGGGTGTTGCCGGCGCGTCAGGGCTGGGTGGACATCCCCCGTGGGGTGGCGGAGCAGCTGCGTGTAGGTAACCGCGGTATCCGTCTCTCGGTGAACAGCGCGAACGGTGGCGGCACGCACGACATGTATAAGCCGCTCTCGGAGGATCCGATGAGCGGGGCACTCGAAATCACTTGGAGGAGCTAATGGCAGGCACAGACCAGTACGGACAACCAACGTGGGCGGACAGTGACCCGGTGAATCTCGCGGTGGATCTCACCATCGCCGCCGCGCACCGGTTGACGGGCATGATTCGTGCCGGTACCCGTGCCGAGCGTGAGGCACAACGCAACATCCCGGAAGGGTGCCGCTGGGTCGATACCGATGGCACTACCGAGTGGGTGTATCGGGGCGGGCAGTGGCTCGAGTGGCGGCTGTCGGCGCTGCTGGTCGACAACAACAGTGCGAGCACCGTGAATGGGTGGCACAACCCGCTCGCTGCACGTCAGTGGAGCGTGGACGACCCGCTCGGGTTGATCGCGGTTGAGGGTGGCGCGGTGAAGATCCTGCAGCCGGGCTTGTACCGGCTCTGGTTCCTGTCACGCCTCACCTACACAACGGGTGTGACGACGTATGCGGCGCTGGTGCAGGGCACTGGCACGCTTGGTGACCCGTCGTCGGCGAAAGCGTACGTGAAAGGTGAAACCTATAACCGGACGAGCGAAGCGCAGCTGTCGTATGTGACCGCGTGTAGCGCGGGTGAGCTGTGGGCGCCGTGGGTGTACACCTCGGCGGCGAATCAGACTCGGCCGGGGGATTTCCGGCTACTCATAGAGAAGCTCTAGGTAGCCCATGGACGCCACTGCGTCCTTTTTTTATTGGGAGAAACATGGATATCAACGACCTGGTAGCCCGTATTCGCGCGAACTCTACCCGGGAGGATTGGCGGGGATGGTGCCAATCTCTCGTCTGGAACACGATCAACGTGTGCGGTGTGCCTGAAAGTGAAATGATCACCTATCCATCCGCGCGTGCCGCGTACGAAGCATCCACGATTATGTCGATTGACCACGCTGCGGCACCGGCTGGCGCGATCCACTATTGGCGATTGCCAGTCGATGACGGCCACGTCGCTGTCGCGCTGGGCGACGGCATGTGCCTCATGGCATCCGGCATTTGCGGTGGTGACGGTATCGGCGTGATTGGGGTCGAGGAATACACCACACGTGCAGGCAACCAATACCTGGGGTGGGCACACACCAACGGGGCAAACAAGAACATTCAAACCGCGTTCGCGCGGGATCAAGAAGGAGGGGTGCTCATGGCACTTACTGATCAAGAGCAGAAGCGGCTGCTCGCGAAGATCGATCTGATTTCGTATGCGCTGGACAAGATCATTCTTCCGGCACTAGCGCGTGTTGACCGTGGAAATTACGCGAATCAGCAGGCAAACGCGAAAGTCGAGAATGCGCTGGCCGAGTTCAAGCAGAAGCTAGACGCTATCAACTAGGGGAGGAATAATGGCAGAGCCAGCGACTCGATCATTCATGTGGCCGTTCCCTGAAGCTTCGGTGACTGATGATTATGGGCCCCGCCCGGGAGTCGGCAAGGGGTTCCATGACGGAACAGACTTCGGTCAGCCAGTCGGCGCTCCCATCCCGTGCATTGGTGACGGGGTAGTGACCGGAGCATCAATTCATTCGGATGCTGGACCTTACGCGATCGATGTAGACCACGGTGGCGGGTTTCACTCACAATACTGGCACTGTGACTCGAAGCGAGTTGCTGCCGGGCAACGGGTAAAGAAAGGCCAGATCATCGGCACTGTCGGTGAGCGTGGCTATTCATTCGGCCCGCATCTTCACCTAGAAATCATTGGTCCTAGTTCGCCGACGGGGCGGTATTCGTGGCCGTGGCGCGAATTCTACAAGGCATTCAATCGACCGGGACCAGAACAGAACGAGAACCTAACGGAGATAAAAATGGTAATTCTGCGCAATAAAGACAACGGCAAGATCATGCTGATTAACCAAGTCACCGGACGCATGTGGCATATGCCGAACACTGACTATGCAAAACTCTGGGAAATGCGCGGTTGGGCAAAGCGCTTGGCTGACGTGCCGAATAATGAGTTCGAGCACTTCGTGAATACGTGCAGCAAGCTTGGCGCTGTTGACGCTGGTTACGAAAAGAAGATCGATGAAATTGTAGCCGCGGTCAAGTAAAGAAGCGTATCTCAACGCTAGGAGTCGAGCTATGAAGCTGGCAAAAAAACTCTGGCAGCTGATCGAAGAACCCCGCACCCGCCGAGTCATGTGGTCGCTGCTGTACACCGCGATCTTCATCGCCGGTGCAGCAGCCATGATCATGCCGCCGAAATCGGTTGAGTGGCAGATCGGCGAAGTACTCACCGCCATCTGGTCGGGAATGCTCACCAGCGGCGGCGGCCTGGGCGCGTGGGCCACACTCACACGCTACTGGGTGATCGAGCGCATGGCGATTCTGCTGTGCGGCCACGGGGCCGCGATCTACGGCACCACAATCTTCGTGAACCACTTTGCCGAGCACGGCAACCGCATCACCCAACTCGGGTTCGTGGTCGCATTCATCCTCGCGCTCGCGGTACGTCACTGGGACATCAGATATTGGAATCGTGACCCGCGATAGGGAGGGGCCGGCATGGCGGATATTGACCTGACGGCTCTTGTCACGGTGCTCGCGACCACTGGCGTGCTCGGGTCGCTGGTGGCTGGCTTTAAGGGGCTGAGTCGACGCTGGACTGGCCGTGAAAGCCGGGAACAGGTGTCGATCCGTGGCGCGAAATCGGAGCGTGACCGTGAGTGGCGTAAGCGGCTCATTTTGGGTGAGGCGTATGCGCAGATGAAGATTCTCGCGGTTGAGGCGGGAGCGGACCCGGCCGAGGTCGCGTTGGTTGATCGGCTGGTCGACAAGTTACGGGAGGAAGGAGGGGAGTGATGGGAAAGCATGGAGCTGAGGGCACGTTGGTGCCGAGTGTGCAGGTGCGGCGGTGGCTGTACGGCATCGCGTCAGCTGTGGTGCCGCTGCTGGTGCTGCTTGGCCTAGTAGCTGATGACGTCGCACAGGCGATCCTGACCGTGGTTGCTGCAGTGCTAGCGGTGGGGTCGTCAGCGCTTGCGGGCGTGAACGTCCGCAACCCCGGTGATGAGAGTTAGTCAATGATTAGGGATAGCCCCCTCGCGCTGTAGTGGCGTGAGGGGGCTATTCGTGATTCAGGGCTATGAATCAGGCGGAGGTTGCCGCAGTAAATATAGCGCCAGCCTCATGCGTGACGCTCACTGCGAATGGGTGTGTGCCCAGGTGCCATTGAGCCAGTTTTCTTGCCCACATTTTGCCCACATTTTGCCCACATTCCGCACTAATCGAGAACCACTGAGCATCCGCCGATCCCGCTTAAACACAGGGAAGTCGGTTAACTGCCGCATAACCACAATGGCCTAAAACGGGTTCGAGTCCCCTCAGGTCCACCAAATAAAAACGGTCCCCGTGAGGGGGCCGTTTTTCGGCTCTGTTGCAAAAATCGTGAAGCTTGAGCATGCTTGGCGGAGATTGGACGGACGGAACGATGACGGATTTCAAGTGGCGCCATTTCCAGGGTGATGTGATCCTGTGGGCGGTGCGCTGGTATTG